>CBHXZU010000175.1:0-9606 GCA_966125105.1 uncultured Prosthecobacter sp. | reverse complement strand
GCTGTGCAAAACATGCCCGCACGCCAGCGCATTGTGCGCCGCCATGTCGATCGCACACAAGGCAAATGGCTGGTGGCGAAGATGGGGAGAAAGGAAGTCCCAGAGGTGTTCCGGGGATTTCAGGTTTGCGTCCGAGAGTTTCGGGGCGATCTCGCGGAGGGCGGTGCCGATCGCTTCCACTCCATACTGCGGATAGGCCAGGGACGGCGCGGCTTCTCCGCAGCCAACCAGTTCTCCTTCTTGCAATTCCACCAGGAGGTTGTGCTTCGCACGCAGCGTTCCATGGGAAGTGGTGAAGGGGTGCCGCAACGGAAGGTGGAGATCGCGAAATCCAAGCCTCATTGGGACAACCAAGCGTATTCCAGCGATGTCGGGAAGCCGAGGTTAGGCCGGGGGTGGGCTTGCTCTTTGCTATTCCCAGTATCCACCTCTTCCGATACTCCGAACCCGACCATGACACTTCCTCGCTTTACCCGTGTCCTGTGCCTGCTGTGCGTCGCAATCTTCCTCGGCGCCTGCGCCGGACCGAAGACGGTGGCGCGGAAAGACTCCAGCGCCCTGGCGACAAAACCCCAGCGGGAAGTCACCAAGAAGGCCGCGAAGCGCATGTATGTGCGCACGACCGCCTATCATCACAGTGAGCCGGGAGGACGCGTCACGGCCGTGGGGGGATACCTTCGGCCAACTCACAGCGCGGCAGCGGATTGGAGCTGGCTTCCGGCGGGCACGAAGTTCCGGATCGTTGAGACGGGCGAGGACTACGTGATCGAGGATTATGGGAGCGCGCTGATCGGGAAATACACGATCGACCTCTATAAGAGCACCCGCGGGGAGATGAACCGGTGGGGGGTGAGGTATGTGACGATCGAGATCCTGGAGCTGGGGAGCTACAAGGTGAGCCTGGCCGTGCTGACGCCGCGGCAACGCTACCCGCATGTGCGGGCCATGGTGTCGGGGCTGAAGAAGAAGGTCTAAGGGGCAACGTCCAACGTTGCGCCGAGGGTGGATCGGTTGAAGCTCCGCGGACGTTTTCTGGCTCGGCTCAACGTCCAACTTCCAACGTCCAAGGATTAGTTAGCGCCTGCGGCGGGTTCGTTTCGGACGCAGGCGACGTTCGGCCGGGGAGTTGGCTTCGAAGATAATCCTCCTGGCGCAAGGCGCTCGACCGACTGCGGAAATCTCGCGAGGGTGCGGGAGATGACCGCTCGCGCTGTGGCTTACAAACTGTTGCTCGATTGGGAGCGAAAGCGTTCGCTCGCCGATGAGTTGCTGCATGAGCGGCTCGATTCCGCGAAGCTTGCGCCTCGCGATCGGGCGCTGGTGATGGAGCTTTTCTACGGGGCGCTCCGGCACTTGACGGAGCTGGACTTTTTCATCGAGCGATTGAGTCGCGGGGAGTTGGACGACGAAACTCGGGCGGTCCTGCGCGTCGGATTATACCAGCTTTTCCACACCCGCATTCCCGTTTTCGCAGCGGTGAAAGAGACGGTCGCTTTGTCCAAACGGGCCGGCGGATTGATCAATGCGGTACTCCGACGGGCGGACCGGGAAAGGGAAACCCTGCTGAAAGCCCTCGAGGATGCACCGGCAACGACCCGGTGGAGTCACCCGGATTTCCTAATCGACAAATGGAGGACGCAATTTGGCCAGGAAGCCACGCGGGACTTGCTGGAGTGGGACAACCAACCCGCGCCGCTGATCGCTCGGGTGAACACGCTCAAAACGAGCGTCGAGACCCTGGTTGCGCAGGTTCCGGAGGCGACTCCTCACCCCTTTCATCCGCTCGCCTTGACTGTGCCGAGCCTGCCTCCGGACTGGCTCAAGGAGGGCCTTTGCTACGTGCAGGACCCGAGCACACTGATATCATGTGACCTGCTCGCACCTCAGCCGGGAGAACGCGTGCTGGATGCCTGCGCGGCGCCCGGCGGGAAGACGACTTACCTGGGCGCCAAGATGCAAAACCGCGGCGAGCTCGTCGCCTGCGACTTGTGGGAAAGCCGCGTCGCGCGGCTGAAGGAGAATTGCCAGCGACTCGGCATCAGCATCGCCCAGTGCCACGTGCTCGACATGATGAAGGAGGCGCCGGAACTGGAGCCTGAGAGCTTCGACCGCATCCTGATCGACGCGCCTTGCAGCAACACCGGCGTGATTCGCCGACGGGTGGACGTGCGCTGGCGGCTGACGGACGAAGACTTTATTCGCATGCCGGTTCAGCAACTCGCCCTGCTCCGGCGTTGCGCTGGACTTCTGAAGCCGGGCGGGACGCTGGTCTATTCCACGTGCTCTCTCGAAGTGGAAGAAAACGAAGGCGTGCTCGAGGAGGCGGCACAGGTGGTCCCGGAGCTTACGGTCGCCGAGGTCCGGCATGCCCGGCCGTGGCGCGATGGTGTGGACGGGGCCTTCGCCACCCGGTTGGTGCGAGCGTGAACGGGGCTTTATAGCGATTACAAAGGACGTTTCCCATTTGCGTCGCCGTTGTGTCGCCTCCTACGGGGCTCTGATTCTTTGGCCAGTTACCCCTTCGCTGTGCCCTGGGCTAACTTGTAGCTGGGCCTTCGGCCCGCCGCAGCAGGAAACTTCTTTCGGCAACTGCTCCAGGCTCCGCGCCAACTCGAAGAATCCCTGTCTCTGTCTGGTATCCGAACGTTAGCGCGGAGGCGCGCCTCCATTCGGACCCTCGAGGTTCACGGTGATGCCGAAGAGGCGCCATGAGGAGCCTTCCATCACGTACTCGAGCTTAAACCTGAGGCGGCGCGGCTGCGCGGGAAAGCCGCCCTGGAAGACGAACTCCTTGTAGTAACCCGACAGCGTGAGGACGCCATCGGACGTCACGTGAGCGGGCGTCGTGAGTTCCATGGGTTTTCCCTTGATCGGCGTCAGGTCCACGTGGGCCTTCACGAACGGTTCGAAGTTCGACCTCAACGCTTCGACGGTGAGCCGCTGCGCCTTGTTAGTGGGATCCGACTCCTCGATGCGGCGCGGGTCCGTTCCGGAATAACTCAAGAGCCGAGGATCCTTGCCGCGATACTTCCAACGATCCGATACCGAGGCAAAGAAATCGCCGAAGTTGTTGCGCGAAACTGCATCCTGGAAGTCCAACAGCGTCTTCTCAACGAGCTGGTTCAACTGACGGTCATTCGGCAACACGGTCGAAACCGGCTCAACGATGGTTTTCTGCTGCTCGCCCTGAGTGTCCGTCGATCGCGCAATGACAGCAAAAGCGTCCTCCACGCGACCATCGGGCCTCACCTCTTTCGCGTTCAGCAGGCGCCACTCGCCGTCTTCTTTCGCCATGTTTACCATGAGGATGAGCGACTTGCCCCCCTGTAGTTCGAAAGCGGCCTTCAAGCGCTGGGTGTCTCCTTTGTCCTCGGGCTCGGACCATATGACGCTCTTCACCTCATTCAGCCCAAGATCGCGCACGCGCGCCTCGAAATACTTCTCCGTTCGCTCCAGTTTGAAGATGCGCGTCGCCGAGGCGTAGGCCTCCCCGGTCTTGCCCGCTGCGCACTTTTCGAAGAACTCAGTGGCCGCCTGTTTTGGCCCGACTTTGGGCCCGCTGCATGCGCTGACGCAGAATGCCGCGAGGAGCAGCAGCAATCGATAGAACATCATGAACTTTCGCCAGAAGGTGTCGGCTTGTCGCAATGTTTATTTGCTCCACTCCAACATCCTGCGAATGGGCAATTCGGCGCGGGCTCGGATGGGCTCGGGAATAACGATTTCCGGTTTCAGATCCTGCAAGCACGCGTGCAGTTTATCGAGCGTGTTCAGCTTCATGTAGCGGCAATCCGCGCACGCGCAGTGGTCCGTGGGGCCGGGAATGAACTCCTTGCCGGGCACCTCGCGCCGCAACCGGTGCAGCATGCCGCTTTCCGTGACGATGATGAAGGAAGATGCCGAGCTGCTCTTGCAGTATGTGACCATCTTCTCGGTGGAGCAGACTTCGTCGGCCAATAGGCGCACCGCCGTCGTGCATTCGGGGTGCGCGACTACCGGCGAGCCGGGGTGGTTTGCCTTGATGCGCTCGATCGCGTTCCGGGTGAACTCGACGTGGACATAGCAGTTGCCCTTCCAGAGTTCCATTGGACGGCCGGTCTGCTCAATGACCCATGCGCCGAGATTTTGATCCGGCACGAAGAGAATGTTCCGATCCTTCGGGACCTGCTGCACGATTTTCACGGCGTTTCCGCTGGTGACGATCACATCGCTGAGCGCCTTCACGCCAGCGGAGCAATTAATATAGGCGACGACGTAGTAATTCTTGTCCGCGTGCTGCTGGAGATAAGCGGCAAGCTTCTCCGGCGGGCAGGAGTCGCTGAGCGAGCAGCCAGCGTCCGCATCGGGCAAAACGACGGTTTTGTGCGGGTTCACGATTTTCGCGGTCTCCGCCATGAAGTGAACGCCACAGAAGGCAATCACGTCCGCGCTCGTCTCCGCCGCCTTATAAGCCAGGCCAAGCGAATCTCCCACAAAATCAGCCAACTCCTGGATCTCTTTAACCTGGTAATTATGGGCGAGGATCACCGCGTTTCGCTGCTTTCGCAGCTCCTGGATCTCGGCGACCAAATCTAAACCGGCAACAGCCATGTCGGAGCGTAAAGCCGCGTTCTGGAATTCACAAGGCGGTTGCAATGCGGCACGAGCGAGCGCCGTCTGGTAAGCTTACGCCTTGTGGCGTATATCCGGTGTTCCCCGCCCGCGCGTCTGCCAGCGTATGTTCGCTACCGTGGCAGGCCGATAGGATGCCTCCCATGAAATCGTTCGCCCGCCTATTCTGCCTAACTGCCGCATGTGTTCTCGGGGCACAGACCACCTCCAGCATCGCTGGATCAGTTGGCGGCGACATGTTCGGCAGCGCCCCGCTAATTACCGGCAACTATTCGCTGGAAAGGCCCACCGTCACAGAAAGCTTCACAACGGAGGTCGGTGAGCCGCCCTCGATCCTCAATAGTGGAAAGACCGCGTGGTGGAAATGGACCGCCCCGGCCAATGGCTACTGCACGATCGACGCCATCCGGACCGCGCAAGCAATCCAGACGGAGCTGGCCGTTTATACGGGCGACACGGTCGGCAATCTCACGCCTGTAACCCCCAATGCCCGCAACCTCGGCCTGCAGCAGGCCAGGGTCACATTTTACGCGACGGCGGGAAAGACCTACCGCATCCGCGTGGATTCATCGGCATTTCCCGGGACTCTGCCTGAGGTCCTCCTTCAATTGCGTTTCCTCGAGCCGCGCAAACGACTCATCGCCGGCGGATGGGACTCACCGGTCGAAAACACGGTGCCCGGAGGAAATGGCCTGCTGTCCATGTCGATCACGGCGAACGGGCTCGCCACCGGCGTGTTCACGAAAGGAACCACTCGTTTTCCGTTCAAGACGGTGCTCCGCAGCGATGGCTTCGTAAACGTGTCCTTCCCGCAAAAACCTTCCATCAACAACCCGCTCGGCATTCCGCTGGATCTCGAAGTCGATCTCCTCGCAGCCAATTCGCCGAACTTTGCCATTTCCGTCAATGATAGCGTCGGAATCCAAGGCACCGGCGACTTGGACGAACTCGGCGCGTTCACCACCGCGAATCCCACGCCGTGCGCGGGCAGCTACAATGTGGCGCTGCAGTTTTCCAGCGTTTCCGGCAACGGTTTTGCCATCGCGAAGATCGGTCCGACGGGTTCGGTCCGCATGGCGGGCCTCGCCGGCGACGGCAAGGCGATCGCGCTAGGCGGAACGCTGGCAAACAATGGCCGCGTCTACCTTCACCAAGGCTTCCAGGACGGCAACGGGTTTTTCCGTGGCGCGTTTTCCGCATCTGGTTTGTTGTTCACTACGTCGAGCGGAGCCTACCGGCGCCCCGCCACGCCGAGCTCGACATTTTATCCGGCCGGCTTCGTCAGTTCCGTGACCGCCGAGGGCGCCCGTTACTCCAAACCGGCGGCCGGCACGCGCGCGATGGAATTCCTGGATGACATGAATGGTGCGGGCAAGCTGAGGCTCGGGAACGCGCCAGGCGAGCTGACGGCAGTCACTGAAAACCTCACGTTCACGAAACTGAATCAATTCGTCTTCGCCAGCGCGACGCGGAAGCCGGTTCTCAAGCTGAACCTCGCCACTGGCCTGGTTACCGGCACGATCAACGAACCTGCCACGACTCCGCGAGTCATCCGCGGCATCCTCTCATTCGCAAATGCTACCGTAGGCGTGCGCGGCTTCGTCGGAGGCAAAACGCGGACCGCTTCGTTCACCGTCCTGCCTTGATCAACCGCGTCAGAAGTCCGGAACGCGCAGTTGCGCGTGACACCCGCTTTCACCGATGCTCAGCCCGCGATGGCAGAGCGGACCGCGAGTGAATCCGAAGAGCATCTGCGCCTGAAGCGGCTGGCGCTGCTTTGGGCGCAGGCGGCCGGTTATTCCATCGCGGCAACGGAAGTTTCCATTCCGGAGTTTCAGATTCGCGTGGACGCGGCGGCATATCGACCGGCGCGAGAGGTCGAGCTCCGCTGGGATGAGCAGAAGCAGAAGCGCCGCCGGCTTTCCGTCGCAAGCCTTGGCGTCACGGCGATCTTTGAGTGCAAGGCCTCGCGTCCCGATTACCTCCGCGACGCCGCCTCGCTGGTGAAAACACGCGACAGGCTTGAATTGCTCACCGCTCGCCGGGCTCAACACGAGGAGTTGCTGAAGCTGCACTATCCTTCCATCCGCAACGGCGACTCTCTTTTTCCCGAATACGAGACTTTCGACTTCGATCGCCCGGGCTGCGAGGCCTACGTGAAGCTGATGAAAGAAGTGCGCCGGCTTTCGTCGCGGCTGCACGGGCAAACGAAGTTCGACCGCCTCACCCAATGGCGCGCGGCCAACCTTCATTTCCTTGTCACTGAACCCGAGCTATTCCGCGCGCATGAGCTGCCCGCAGATTGGGGACTGCTCATCCGGAACGGTGACGCCCTGGAACTAATCAGCCGCCCCGTGCTGCACGAGGCGCGACCTGCTCAGCGGCTTTCGCTCCTTCACCGAATCGCCATGGCAGGCACGCGCGCGGCAAATCAGCACCTCGGCATCTCGTTCGAGGAGATTGAACGCGCGCGGCGCGCTTCCGGCAGGGGAATCAAGGGCGCGTTGTAGATTTACGAGACACCCGGACCAGGACCGCGCAGGTTCCGCTTTTGCAAAAAGATCCTGGTGCAACCCGCCGGGTAATTTTCCAACCGCCCGAACTCCTCATAGCCAAACCGCGCGTAAAATGGCTGCGCCTGAAAACTGAAGGTGTCCAGATGGGCGTGCTCGCATCCGCGGCGAACGGCTTCTTCTTCCGCCGTCCTGAGCAAGCGTGAGCCCAAGCCCCGCCCGCGTGCCTTTTCGGCCACCCAAAGAAAGCGGATGTGCATCCACTTCCAATGAGTGAGGCCCGTCAGCCCACCGACGATTTCCCTATCCTCGCGCGCAACCACGGCAATTTCCCGGGCGCCGGCTGGTCCGGCATGCAGCTCATTGTAAGCAATCAGACCCCGCAGGATGGTGGAGAGTTCCTCCGGCGCAGGGCCATCTGAAATGCGGATATCCACGGTGTTCATTTTCCTGCAACCGGCTTACAAGCCATGAAGACTTACGTCGACCAACACCGTCGCATGAATTCGACTTCAGACCTCTTTTCGCGCCGCGCATTCCTAAAGACTTCGGCCATGGCCGGCGCCGCGCCGTTCCTGGCAAGCGGGCTTTCGGCCGCAGACAATCGCCCTACCCCGCCGCTCATTGCTTACGTCGGAACCTACAGTTCGCCGCTGCACAATCCCAAGCCGACGCAGGTCGATCGCCCTGCCGGCAATGGCCGTGGCATTCATATCTTCCGCGTCGATCGCAATAGCGGCGCATTTTCCGTGCATGACGTCGTGGAACTTCCGGAGAGCCCGAGTTGCCTCGCGATCAACCCTACCGGCACGCACCTCTACGCTGGGAATGAAACCGCCCGGTCAACCGACGGCTCCGGCACGGTCAGCGCCTTCGCGATCAATCCCGCCGACGGCAAACTGAAGCTCCTCAATACAGTGGATTCCGGCGGCGCCGGACCCGCGCATCTCAGCGTGCATCCGTCGGGGAAGTTCGTTCTCGTCGCGAACTATTTCGGCGGCAGCGTTGCCGTGCTTCCCGTTCAGCCGGATGGCAGCCTCGGCAATGCCGTCGATATCAAGAAAGACGAAGGCCCGATCGGCCCGACGAAACCCACGAACGCTCCGGCCGGAAGCTTTGCGATCAGCGGGCATGATCAAGCCCACGCGCACATGATCGCATCCGACGATTCCGGTCGATTTGTGATCCACTCCGACCTCGGCCTCGATCGGCTCTACGTGTGGAGATTCGACGAGCGTACCGGGAAACTTTCGCCTTCCGAAGTGCCGATCGTTTCGCTGCCACCCGGGGACGGGCCGCGGCACTTCGCCTTCCACCCCAAGGGCCGTTGGTTTTATTCGCTGCAGGAGGAAGCTTCCAATGTCGTCCTCTTCGAATACGACACCACCACCGCCAGCCTCACCGAGAAGCAAACGATCTCGACTCTCCCGCCCGGATTCGCCGGCAGCAGCTTTGGTTCGGAAATCCTCGTCTCCCCCGATGGGCGATACCTCTACGCCGGCAATCGCCTGCACGACAGCATCGCGATCTTCTCGATCGGGGGAAATGGGACGCTGACGTATATTGGTGAAGAGTGGACGCAGGGCAGCTACCCGCGCAGTTTCACTTTCGATCCGACCGGCAACTTCCTCTACTGCTGCAATCAGCGCGGCGACAACGTCACCGTCTTCCGCGTGGATCGCAACGCGGGGACGCTCAGCTTCACCGGTCACTTCGCGCCGGTAGGAAATCCGTCCATCATCGTCTTCCGCGATCTCGCGAAGAAGAGGTAGCGATCTGTGCCAAATCCGCGTTGGAAAGCGCCGTTTTGACGCCCGGAGGTGCTGCCTTTTTAGGCCAAATCACCCCGGCGGCAGACACCCCAGGGGCTGGAAACCGGCGCGTCATGCGCGAAAGGCAAAATCGTCGAAAATCGGCTTAATCCTGTCCGCTGACGAGAGATGCATCTCAAAACGTGTCGTGCATGGACTTGCGCCAGAGTTTCCCAAGTCAAAACACGTCCTGCATCGACTTGCGCCGGAGTTTCCCAAGTCAATACACGTCCTGCATCGACTCGCGCCAGACTTTCCCAAGTCAAACGTGTCCTGCATCGACTTGCGCCGGACTTTCGCAAGTCGAAACATGTCCTGCATCGACTTGCGCCAGACTTTCCCAAGTCCAAACGTGTCCTGCATGGACTTGCGCCAGACTTTCCCAAGTCCAAACGTGTCCTGCATGGACTTGCGCCGGACTTTCCAGGGTCCAAACGTGTCGCGCGCGGAGTTCCGCCAGAGTGTCGAGAGTTCATGCGGGACCTGCATGGAGTTCGGAATGAGCTCTCCAGGGTTCGATCTGAAAACCGCGATTGGCCGGAGTGGGAATGCATTGGAGGGCCGAAGGCTCGAAGGCATGCCAGCCCAGCGCATCGCGCCACTGCCATTAAGTTAGGGCAGGAAGTTGGGTGATAAAGTGGGTCATCCTGATGGAGCTTCAAGCGACTGAA
>CBHXZU010000174.1:0-9624 GCA_966125105.1 uncultured Prosthecobacter sp. | reverse complement strand
AAGCTGCCGGATGTGAGACCCGTTTGCTGCCGAATGGAAAACGCGATGTCTGGTCCCGGCACGATCTTATATGCGGCGCTCGGCGCTCCGACGATGTCCGGAAAGCCGTCAGCCGAACCGATCGTGCGGAAGTAGATCGTATTGCCGAGCGGCAGGCTGGCGCTGTGGCCTGTCCACTTCGTGCCTTTTGCGCTCGTGAGATCGATCAGGTCCGTCCACACCGCATCCGACGCAAGGCTAGTGGATGTCTCCACCCGCACCCGGGCGTTGGCCGCGCCCTTAGGGAATGCCTGCGTGACACTGAAGTCCCACAAGGCATGCGTGCGCGCGACGGCCTTTACGTGGAGGTTTTTCAACTCGGCTGCCGGCGTTTTCACCACGCTGGAAGGCTTGTTCACTAGAGCGGATGGCTTCTTCAGCACGGTCGCCGAGCCGTCCACGATGTAGACGGTCAAAGTTGTCGGAGTTCCGAGTTCTGCATCTCCCCACGGTGTGATCAGCTGCAGATCGATCGTCTCGACGGATTCCGCGCCTTTGCTCGAAAGGATCGAGATCTCGATGTCCTTTTGGTGTTCGCCTTCTTCAAAGCTGAATGCCTGCAGGCCTCCAGCGGGCGAGGTGATTTCGAAGTCCGGGTTCTTCAAGCCGGACGCTTTGTCCACGGCCGTTCCGCCCACGGTGAAATATGCCACCACCTGGCCCGTGCTGTCCGCGCCGCGCATGATCGGGATGTGGATCATGCTGCCCTCGTGCCCGGCATTCCCTGCGTCGCCGAATTGAATGACGCGACCCGTAGGAATTTCCTGTCCGCCGCCGCCACCGTCGCCTGAAGCATTCAGGAGAACGCTGAGCTGATCCGTCGCGTGCCCATTTGCGCTCACCACGTCCATGAATCCGTCTCCATTCACATCGCCCACCGACACACGGCGTGGCGAATCACCCACGGCGAATCCGAATGGGATCACCGCATCTTCCGGATCATTGGTGAAAGCAAACGGCCCCTGGAAAACGGAGACGCGCCCGGTGAGGTAGTTCGCGACTACGATTTCCTGGCGGAAGTCCCCGGCGACATCGGCGATGTCCACGTCGCCCTGGATATCCGGCAGTCCAAACTCCAGCGGCTGAAAGAGCGGAAATCGCGTGCTGGGGAAATTGGCAAAGCTCGTCCCACCCAGCCACAACTGCACGGAAGCGCGGTTCAATGCCTGCCCTGTGTTGTCGTAGCCGACACCAAACAGCACCACGTCGCGTGATCCGTCGCCGGTGACGTCGCCGAGGGCGATGGCGCGCGGTGAAAAGCCCGTGCTGCTCGTGTCGTGCCGATGAGAAATGACCGTGCCGGTCCCGTTCACTTCCAGCCCCCCGTCTGCCTGTCCAAGCAGGTGCACCCACGACATGTTCGAATCGTCGCAGAAAACAATGTCCGCCCGGTTGTCGTCATTCACGTCACCCACCGCGAGCCCGGCGACAGACCGCTCCGGACCGGGGATCGGGAAAGCAACCGCTGCCGCGAATCCGTTGCCCGTGTTTTTGAAGATAGCGACATGCACCGCCGAAGTGGGGCCGCTTCCCGAAGTCCCCGCTGCGATCACATCCTTGGCGCCATCGCCGTCCCAGTCGGCCACTACCAGCTTCTTCAGCGTCACCCCTGCCGGCGCAGCATAACTCAATGGATTCGCAAACCCGCCCGGTAACGCAGAGGCGCTCGCGTAAACCTCAATCGCGCTTCCTTCCGCCACAACAATGTCGGACGCCGAATCTGCGGCGACGTTGCCTACTGCGAGATCAAAAGGCGTCACCGCCGCGGTCAAAGCGAGAGGTTGGAATGTAAAAGCGCTCGGCCCGCCCAGGCCGATCGTCACCGTTGCAGCGGCAGTATCGAGAATGGCGATATCCGGCAGGTCGTCCTGGTTGAACTGCACCGCAAAGTGGGAAGTCGCGGCATCGGCTCCTTGCTCGACAATGCTGGCGACGACTTTCGTCGGGGCCGTGCCGCCGTTCGGGTAATTGGTAACCGGGTTAAAAGCGGGAGTCTGGCTGTAAGCTGACGCCAAAAGGGCGCAAAAGCCCCCCAATAAGGATAGCGAGAGTTTCATCGAAGGTAAGCTCCACCGCCGAGGGGGCGAGGGACATTCGACGTTGTCACATATGTTACCTTCTTTCAACGCTCACAGCACGCCGGGCCGCCACTTACCGCCGAACATACTTCGGATGAGCAGCTTTTGAAACTTATCGGTTTCGTTATCTGCGCTTAGTGCGCAGAAATGCACTTCCCGCCAAAGGCCCGACTAACTCATCGCCCGGCATCCTATAAATGGCGGGGCGAGTGCCGATAAGTGCGGTAGACGGCGGCGATAGTTATCGGCTCCGCGAGAGATAAAGCCTCGATCTCGAAGAATTGCTGCCGCGACGTCGACCGCCAACTGGCCCCCGTCATTCGCTTACCAACTTTCCAGCGATGCTCCGCTCCGCGTCGGCCCGGGGATCACCGCACTGTCAGCCGCCAGCTTTTCCGCAGCGGCTTTCGTTTTCGTGTCCAGTCTGCCTCCGAGTTTCTCCACACCCGGCACCGCCTGGCCGAAACCTGCGTCCGCAGCTCGCTTGTACATGGCATACGCCTTCACGAGGTCGACTTCTGTCCCGAGTCCGTCCTCGAATAAGTGCCCAAGGAGCGCAGTAGCGATGGGAATGCCGCGTTTCGCGGCGATCGCGTAATTCTGCCCCGCCTTCACGTAGTCGCGCTTCAATCCGTTGCCGAGTTCATAGCAGTTCCCGAGATTCACGTAGGCAGCCGGCACTTCATGCTGCGTCGCGAGCGTGAACCATCCTATCGCTGCGACATTATCCATCTCCACTCCCGTCCCCTTTTGATATCGCACCCCCATTTCGTTCATCGCCGCGCCGGATCCACCCTGCGCAGCACGTCGGCATAGCTTGGTGGCAGCGACCGGATCTGCGGGACCCGCAAGCCCCTCGTCCGTGTAACGAACGAGCGCGAACAAAGCATCTGGGTAACCCTGCGCCGCGGCTTTCTCGATCCAGTTCCGGGCCTCGCTGAAATCGGGGCGCGGAGCTTTCAAATCGACAGCCGCTTCCAGCATGCGCCCCTGCTCCACTTGCGCCGGCGCGAAGCCGGCTTCGGCAGCTTGCTGGACAAGAAACTTCGCCCGCTCCTCATCCTTTGGCTTCCCGACTCCTTGCCGAAGGAGACGCGCCAGGTTCAACTGCGCCGCGGGAAAATTGGCCGCGGCGGCTTTCTCAAACCAACGCGCTGCTTCCTCAGGAGAAGCCGCGACACCGCGTCCGGCCATCGTCATTTCACCAATGATATTCGCCGCGGCGGGTTCTCCACGCTCCGCCTCGCCGCGCACGAGTTGATACGCGGTTTTGTAGTCGCCTTTCCCGGCAGCTGCGGCGGCCTGCTTAATGACTGGGTTCTCTTTCTCCGCGGCAAGAATGACACCGGCGAGCGAAGCGAAGAGCGCAAAGAGCAGTGCTTTCATCGACGAACGGAACTCGCGACCTCGAGGGCAGGCACCTTCCCGTCGTAGGGAATCGACATCTCTTCTCCGCCAATGAGCCGAACCTTCACGATGCCCGGCTCGCTGCTCCCGCCGAGACCGAAGTAGGCGGATGCTGGGCCTTGCGAGAAATAGCCACCGCCTGCGGCATACTCGAACACCTGGCGCTCGGACCCGCGTTCAAAAATGACACGCGCTCCCGGCGCCTTCGCGGCCGGAACACCCACGCGTAGCCACCGGCCACCGGACGTGACGAACGCAGCCGTAGCATCGTTGTTTCGGGTGACTGCCAGGTCCGGACGCCCGTCCGCATTCAAATCGACGGAAGTGGCGGATTTCATATCCCCGCGAAGGGCGATCCCGCTTTCGCGATGCGGCACGCGGCGGAATCCTCCGCGCCCATCGGACAGCAGCAGATCCCCCAGCCCGCCATCATAGCGTGGATTCTCAATCTGCGGCCCGTGGAAGTTTTGCGCGACAAACAGATCGCAGCGCCCGTCTCCATTCCAATCCGTGGCTACCATCCCGCGAATCGGAGCAATCTGCACAATGCGCTCGAAAGGACGGAACGTGAACTTGCCTTTGTCATTCCAAAGGACGCCACTTTGAAACTCCGTGGCGTCGAATTTCTCCGCCTTCTGGAGAGTCGTCGGCTCATACACCTGGTCCAGCTTCGCGAGGGCGAATTGCTTAAAGGTGGGAAACTTCTCTTTGATGAACGGCATTGCGTCGCTCGAGCAGCTGCGTCCGCGCTCGGGAAATAGGTTTTCGCCCTCGCGTTTCACCTCCACCATGTTGCGTTTTCCCGTGCCGTCGAAGTCCGCGTAGTAGGCGAGCAGCGGATGCTCGTGGTCGGGTTGCTTGTATTTCGTGTTCAGGCCGACATTGCCGACGGCATAATCGAGATCGCCGTCGCCATCGAAGTCGCCGCTGACGATCGAATTCCACCAGCCTTTGCGATCCGCCAGGCCCGCATCCGCGGTGGCATTCGTGAGTTTGCCTTTATCGTTTCTGAACAACTGCACCGGCCCCCACTCCACCGCCACGAGCAGATCGGGCCAACCATCTGCATCCACATCGCTCCAGAGCGCGCTGTTGACGAGGCCAGCCTTGTCCAAACCCGCCACGCTCGCCGTCACATCGACGAACCTCACCGAGCCTTTCGTCGATTGGTTTTGCAACAGACGACTCCGCCCAGCGCGTGGGTAATCGCCGGGAACACACCCGGCGCCAACGAATAAATCCACGCGGCCGTCTCGATCGTAATCCACCGCTGCCACGGGTCCGTCATTTTCCGTATCCACCGGGATCGCGCCAGACTCAGCCGCAGCGAAGCCGCCCTTTCCATCGCCCAAATATAATCTATCCTGCAGTTCCTTCGCTCCCGGCTGAAACTCATTGCTTCCGCTCGCCACGTAGAGATCCAGGTCGCCGTCGCCGTCCGCATCGAAGAAGACCGCGCCCCCGTCCTCGGCCGCCTTATCCGCGCGAAATGCTTCCACCCATTGCGCGGTAAATCGCCCATTGGCCTGCTGAACACGAAGCTCGCCAAGGTTGCCAGCGCTCTTACCGAAGTAGAGGTCCGGCTTGCCGTCGCCATTCACGTCGCCCCAAGCCAGTGCAGGTCCGCGCTGACTCTGCGCATGCGGCAGCAGGATCTGTCGCTGAAAATCCTGCGCCCATCCCGCGTCCTTGTGTTTCAGGAATTGCAGCGACTCGTTCTCCACAAACATCGGCGCGATTTTCTCCGGCGCCGCGACTGGCACCCCACCGTCGCCGGGCTGCGTGATCACATATAGCCGGTCCGCCTTCAGGCCGGTAAAGCGCTGTATTCCACCGCCCGGCCAATGCACGACGAGTTCATCCACGGTCGTGTCGGCCCCGAGTCCAAAATGGATCCGCGGCTCGTGACTGGACATATAACCGCTTTGCGGAAAAAGCTGCCGCATCTGCTTGCCCGACTTCGTGCTGATGATCACCTCCGCGCCGATTCCACTACGGTTTGACTTTTGTCCGGTCAGCGCGATCGCCAGTCGGTGCCCGTTCTGCGCGTCGTTGCGCAAGATGCGATTGGGCTCTTCGAGGTTCACTTGCACGATATCCAGGTCCCCATCGCCATCGAGATCCGCCGTCGCCGCGCCATACGTCACCGCCATTTCGCCGAGGCCCCACGCATCGCTCACCTCCTCGAAAGCATCGCGACCCGTGTTGCGGAAACCGCGGTGCTTCTCCTTCCGCATTTCGCCGTCCTTGAAGTAGTCGAACATGTGTTTTCCGACGAGCATGTGCTGCGTGATCTTCTTGTCGGAATCGTTCATGTGCCGGCTGATCCCGTTGGTGAAATAGAGGTCTTGCCAGCCATCCAGGTCGAGGTCGGCGAACTTCGCCGTCCACGTCCAATCCGTGCTGCGCACGCCGTAGAGCTTGCTGCCTTCGAGAAACCGACCCGTGCCCGTATTGATGAGCAGCGTGTTCACCATGTACTGCGCCGGGTTCGAGAAATAGGCGCGCTTTAGGTCGATTCCGCCCATAATCCCCATCGTCGTCTTCGACTTGAAGTGCGACGTCGCGCTCATGTCCGTGGCGAGGATATCCGGCAGCAGATCGTTGTTCACGTCGCCCGCGTCCACCCCCATGGAAAACCAAGGCGTGTGCGGCGCCGCGAAGGACAACACGTCTTCAAACGTCCCATCTCCCTTGTTGCGATAGAGGTGATCGACCGCGAGAAAGTCATTCGCCACGTAGATGTCCGGCCGGCCGTCGCGGTCGTAATCGGTCCAAACAGCGCCAAGGCCGTCGCCGCGGCCAGAAATTCCCGCTGCCTTCGTGACGTCGGTAAACTTCACCTGCCCATCCTTGGTCTCGTTGTGATAAAGCCGATCCGGCGTCCCGATCGCCTCGGTCCCCCAATTCTCATAATCGTACCGCCAGACGTGGTAGTACCGCTCCATCTCTGGTTTGATCTCCGCGATACCCTCGGGCTTTTTGTTCACCGGCAACTCGCTCGGCGTGCCCTTCGGATCCTCGACCCGGTTGGTAAGGAGATACACATCGAGCCTTCCATCGCCATCGTAGTCGGCAAAGTAAGCACTGTGCGAGCAGTCCACCGCGTCCAGGCCCGCGGCGCCGGCCAGGTCGGTGAAGTTTCCCTTCCCGTCATTGATGAAGAGCTGGTTGGGCCGCTCGTAATTGCACACGTAAAGATCCTGGTCTCCGTCACCATCGACGTCCGCCGCCGCCGCGCCCGCGCTCCATCGGGCGCCCCCATCCAGTCCGGGACTGCGCTTGGTAATGTCTTCAAACTTCATCCCACCCAGGTTGCGATAGAGCACATTCGGTCCCGTCGTTCCTGCGAAGAAAATATCCGGCCGCCCATCCCCATCGAAGTCGGCCACCGCCACCCCGCCACAGGTCATGCCCGAGTGATAGAGGTAGCTCATCGGATGATCCACATTCATCCGATTCTCTACCGTGATGCCCGTAACCGCAGCAGTCAGCGCGGTGAAGAGGGTCTTCCCGGCAGGCTTCGATGCCGGGGCCAAAGGATCTTCGCGCAGGCCTGCGGGCGCTGCGAAAGCGGACGAGAGCACAGCGGTGCTCAACACAACTGCAATAGTCGCGAGGTTCATGGGAAAGGAGTCCGCCATTGATCGCACTTTTCCGCGGAGCGCAAAAGTTTTCTCGGCCGCTCCCTTGCCGCAGCTTCGCTCGCGCGGAGATTCCCCAACTCGCCTCCGCTCCAAACCATTCGCCGCGGGCGCTCGCTAATCCTTGGACGTTGGACTGAAAACCGTTCTTCGACCCGGCAAACGTCGGCCGTCGAAATGCCGAGGCAGGCCGAAGCCGCGACTGCCAGTCGCTGTCCTGACCCGGACTCCGCAAAGAAAGCATTGGGTGAGCGTCGTGAAATCGAGGCCCGCTCCACCGTCTTTCTCACGAACCGAATTCAATCGGTCGGAGATCATTCAAAGGTAGCGACAAAAGGAGGCTCTATCCATTTTACAATCTTCGTCCGCCCCGTCTTACCATCCCGCCAAATGTCCCGACCGATGCGAGCCGTGATCGTCCTGGTTACCCTGTGCTTTGTTGCCGTGGCGATTGCCCTGTTCCTGGACAAGACTCAGACGATCAAAGTTACGCAGGTAAAGAAGGAGAGCACGATCACCCTAAATGCGCCTCCTAAAGCGAAGCAAATCCACGGCATCAGCCTTCGCATTTTCGGCAACCTCAAAGGTAGCGCTACCGTAAGTATTGGCGATCGCCCCGCGGAGAAAATCGAGGACAGCTTCGATCTCAAATACGACGGTGATTGGTATTCCCTCACGTGCGACGTGCACTACACGCCCATCGAAGTCGAAACCGGTTCTCTCTCCATCCAATACGAGTTCCGCGAATAGCTGGTTGCGCCCGATCTATGATCGTCGCTGGCTTCCCGGCAACGAGGACTGTCCAGTGCCCTGGGGGATGGCCGGGTTCCTTCGTTCCGCGGGGCTGCGCGCAGAAGAATTGGGGGCACCAAACACCAGGGCAAATCGCCGCATCTAGGTCGCTCCAAACGATCATCCACGTCGTTTGCGCGGCTGAAGCGGATTTCTCCCGAGCCAATTGCGCTTCAAAAATGCGGCTAAGGGCAGCGTGATTTTCGTTCCTGTCGTGCACAGTATTGATTCCGTGAACGGTCGTATTCTCTTTCGTGCCATCCCGATTCTGATCGCGGTAGTCGTGGTCATGTTCCAGCGCTGCAGCGCGGAGAAGTTCACGAACGAAACCGGGCGCACGGCTCGGCTTTCCTTAAGCCGGGACCAGGAATCCGCACTCGGCATGCAGGCCTATCGGCAGGTGCTCTCTCAAGGCAGGCGGATCCAGTCGGGACAGGATTACGAGATGGTGAAGCGCTGCGCGGCGCGCCTGGCGAGCGCGACCGGTGACTCGGGTCGCGGGTTCAAATGGGAAGTGACACTGCTTGAAGACCCGCAAGTGAATGCGTTTTGCCTGCCGGGCGGGAAGATCGCCGTTTACACGGGCATCCTGCCCGTGGCGCGCACCGAGGCGGGGCTGGCCGTCGTAATGGGACATGAGATGGCGCATGCCACGCTTCGGCACGGCAGCGAGCGCATCCTTCAGCAGCAGTCCGCAAACACGATCATGACCGGCGTGAACTTCTCCACGATGGACATGGATTACCGGCAGCGCGCGGTGCTCATGGGCGCGATTGGCGCGGGCGCGCAATTCGGCTTTCTCCTTCCCTTCTCTCGCGATCACGAGAGCGAGGCAGATAAGGTGGGGCTGCGCTACATGGCAAAGGCGGGGTACGACCCCCGCGAGGCTGTCCCCTTCTGGCAGCGTATGGGTGAAGCCAGTCGCAGTCGCCGTTCGCCCCCGGAGTTTGCGAGCACGCACCCGTCGCACGAGACGCGCATTCAACGGCTGAAAGCCGAGATGCCCGCTGCGCTCGCGCTTTACCAGGCGAGTCGAGGCTCGACCGAGATGGTGCAACTCGAGCGACCTAATCAGTAGTCTCTAAAACGCGACGATCAGATGGCAATCCGAACAATGCGCGAAGCGCCAAACATTGTGGCGTAGGCTGCCTAGTCTAGCCTGCGTGGAGCGGAATCGACGGCGCGGGGCACTCAGCAAAAGCATCGAATCTGTTCTAGCACCGCTCTATCCACAGACCTCATTGATCGCGCCGCGCTTTTCGAACAATCGTGCGATCGCCGCCCTGATCCACACCTTCCGGCCACGCAGCGCCTCACTCGCCATTCACCCAAGGCGTTTTGTACCCTTTCGACATCCGTAGCACATTCATCCCGCCGTTGCGCGCATACGTCAGTTCATCCATCACCTGCTTCATCAAGTAGACGCCGAGACCGCCGATCGGTTTGTCCTCGAGCGGCACCGATGTGTCCACCGGCGGCGAATTAAGCGGATTGTACGCATCTCCATTGTCCGCCACACTGGCCACCAGCGCCCCCCTCTCGACGTGCAACTCCACGGAAACCCAACGCTCCCCTCCGTTCTTGAATCCGTAGGCGAGCACGTTTGTAAGATGCTCCTCCAATGCAAGATCGGCGGCGTGACGCGTCGTATCCGGGACGTGATG
>CBHXZU010000173.1:0-9640 GCA_966125105.1 uncultured Prosthecobacter sp. | reverse complement strand
GCTGTTCTTTCCCCACGCCCACACCTGCCCAGCATCGTCCAAAGCCAGCGCGTGCTCGCCACCTGCAGCAAGATTCTCAATTCCCGCAAGTGAAAGAGCCACCGGGCAGGCACGATTGCTCGTCGTTCCATCGCCTAGCTGGCCGTTGCCATTGGCTCCCCAAGCGACCAGCGTCTTATCTTCTCGAAGGGCCAATGAAAAAGAATTTCCTGCGGCAGCAGCGATTACGCCTGTGAGATAAGAAGGCGTGTTGTCCTGCAAGACTCGCACCGGTGATGAGCGGTCGGTCGTGGTACCATCGCCGACCTGCCCGGATGCATTGCCGCCCCAAGCCCAAAGCTTCGTCGCTTCGAAATGAAGCGCGAGGGCGTGATCGGATCCGGCTGCAACTTGCCCGGTCACAGAAAACGTTCCGCTGGCGACTTCGCTCCACGTTCCCGATAGAACGGCACGGGCCTTTAAAATAAGGGCCCGACCGACAGCGACCGTTGAACCAGAAGCAACCGTAGGACTGGAGAGATCGGGAGCAGAACCGTCCAGTGTATAATGGATAACCGCTCCCGCGGTTTGGCAGCTAATCTCAATCGGGGTGCTTGTGTAAAAGGCGCCTGTCGTCGGGCGCAATTCCGGGGTCGCGACGGTCGTCTGACCTGAACAGACGCGTCCAAGGGACAACACCAAGGCGAACAAAAAGAGTATGCGGACGCTGAGCTGATTCATACCGTAGGATAGAAACGTTCCTTTGAACGTGGGGACGTTGGCAGATGGGAAAAGTTGAGATTGGCGGCTTTGGGAACGAAGAGAACGTCGCGAACCTAGCGGCTGCTCACTGGGCGGACGAGACAGGTGGAGGCCTGTGCTTCAATCTGTCCCAACGAGGCGGGTTCGCGACAATCGCTCATGAACAGGGGCGTCTGTAGCCACGTTTGTACCAGACGCAAGGGTGGCATCGCTCGCTCATTAGCGATTTTGCAGATTGGTCACCGAAACGTAAATTGATCGTGAGACCCGGGGCCTTGCCGGAAAACACCGTCGGTCACCGGCATTCAGATGAATCCGCTCTCATCGGTTTGCTTGCAGGTCTCGATACACTCGATTGCCCTCGCCATCACGTGGTGGAATCCTCCCGCCAGTACGCGCACTTCTTAGCACCCGGCCCTTTCGCAGAGTTTTCTTCTAGACCCTCAACTTGGGACGATTCGACACCGGGTTCTCCATGATTGGAAATCGAATCCAGGCGATTTGAAACCGGAGCGAGGTGATTTGAAATCGCGCGCGGTGCCTTTGAAATCGAATTCAAGGCCTTGGAAATGGAAATCCTGTCCTCGGAAATCGGATTCAGTGCCTTGGAAACCGAAAACCTGTCCTTGGAAACGGGAATCACGTCCTTGGAAATGGGAAACACGTCCTTGGAAATGGGAAACACGTCCTTGGAAATGGGAAACAGGTTCTTGGAAATCGAAAACATGTCCTTGGAAATCGGAATTCCCATTCCATGACATTTCGCGCGTCTGAAGGATCTGCGGTTCACACCGTGGCTCATTTGGTGTGACGGAATCGATCAGGATCAGCGTGGAGCGCCCCTAGTGTTCGTAGCGATCGGTGGTCATCGCTTGGCCGAACCCAAATCAACGTATGGCTTCAGCGTTTCTATCCCGTGCCGACTTTTGCCACCGATACGGGGGGCTTGCGGCCTTACATTTTCCTGTGCCGCAAGATTTGGTTTAGGGCGCCGACGCGGTACCAACGATATCCATACGACTCCAGCGCGATGCGATGGATGCCATTCTTTTTGGAATGGATTTCGTCGTTCACGAGGAGATTGACGAGCCGTTCGCTCCCCTCCACCGCCGGTCGGATGCGCACCTCCTGCGGTTTGTCCGAGAAGTTATGCAGGACGACCAAATGGCTGCCGCGCCACTCGAAGCACATGGCGAGCACACTTGGCGAGCCTGTGTTCAGGATCTTCCAATCGCCCCATCCGATCTCCGGGCACTCCTTGCGCAGGCGGATCATGCGGGCGGTCCAATTGAAGAGGGAATTAGGATCCCGGCGCTGGATCGAGACGTTCACCTGGTCGCACGAGAACGGTCCTTTGCCGATGACCGGGTGCACCGTCTTGTGGTGCAACGAGAATCCGGCCTGCTCATCCTCGGACCAATGCATGGGGGTTCGCACGGCCTCGCGCTCATTCAGGCTCAGGTCGTCGCCCATTCCAATTTCGTCGCCGTAGCGCATCACCGGAGTCCCGGGCAGGGAAAAGAGGACGCTATAGGCCAGCTCCAGGCGGTCTTTGCTGCCGAGCATGGGCGCAAGCCGGCGACGAATGCCTCGATCGTACAATTGCATTTCCTTCGATGGGCCGAATTGCTCGAAAACCTTCGCGACGGCCGAGATCCAGCTCGTCGTGGTTGCGAAGAAACTGAGCCCATTGCGCGCCCCTCGGAAGCTTTTGCGTTGCAAGCAGAGCCTCGGTGAGCGGCCGGACATCTCCGGACGCCAGGGCATAGAAGAGGTTCTGGTTCACATAGAAGTTAAACATCATGTGAATCCCATTTGCGCCGTCGCCGAAGTACTTCAGGTGCTCCGGCGGGAGCACATTCGCTTCACCAAGCAGGATCGCGTCGCGCGAGCGCCACTGGAGGAATCGGCGAAACTCCTCGAGATAATCGAAGCGCAACTTCGGCTTCTTCCCGGGGAGTTTGCTTTCGATGATGAAGGGCACCGCGTCGACCCGGAAACCCGCGACTCCTAGTTGCAACCAGAACCCCATGATGCGGCGGATCTCGGTGCGGATATCCGGGTTATCGATGTTCAGGTCGGGCTGAAAGTCGTAGAATCGATGGAAATAGTATTCACGGGCGACCTTGTCGTAGGTCCATGTCGACTTCTGCACGCCCGGGAATACCATGCCCTTGTTCCAGTCCTTCGGGCGTTTCTTCGACCAAACGTAGTAGTCGTAATACTTGGTATCCTTTTTTGCCCGGCCTGTCTGAAACCACCGATGCTCGTCGGAGGTGTGATTCACCACGAGGTCGATGATCACGGAAATCCCGCGTTTGTTCGCCTGGCTCATGAACTCGACAAAATCGCCCCCTGAGCCGTGACGCGGATCAACACTGAAAAAATCGCTGATGTCGTAGCCGTTGTCCTTATTCGGCGTGGATTGAAACGGCGCCAACCAGATCGTGCTGACACCAAGGGCATCCAGGTAATCGAGGCGCCGCATGAGGCCTTCGAAATCGCCGACGCCATCTCCATTGGCGTCCATGAACGTATCCACATCCAAGGAGTAGATGACCGCGTTTTTGTACCAGAGATCTTCGATCATAAGCGCGTATGTCCTATGGATTCGTCCGCGAAGTGCCTGATGGCCGAGAACTATGAGAGGATCGCATGCGCTTCGCGCATGATGAGAGTTCCGATTGAGGAGATCGGCGCTCCCGGCACGGCGCTCCCAGCTTGACCGAATTCAAGCCAGAGTGTGGCTTCGCTGGATGTCGCCCTTGGTTCTTCGCTCGACCCTCCTGGCCGGAGCGTTCGGCACCGTCCTGGCAATTGAGCCGAATCCCGCCATCACCCGGCCAACCACGGATTATATTCCGGAGTTAACGACGCTGGCCGCGCCATCTTCCAGCGAGTTGCGCGAGCTCGTGGAACGATTCTCCGCAGATCGGCGCGAAATTGAGCGCTTCTACGCGGTGCCGGGCTCAGCCACCGACACGAGGCGATTGCGGGAGTTCTATGAAACCTGGCTGGCGAGGCTACGATCGCTGGATTTCGAGAAGCTCGGGGTGGATGGCCGAATCGATGCCACGCTGCTCCGCGCGCGCCTGGAACACGAACTGCGCCTGCTCGACCGCCATACCGCGAGGACCAATGAAATGGCGGCGCTAATGCCATTCGCCGAATCCATCGCGCAACTGCAAGACGCCCGTCGGCTGCTCAAACCCGTGGAGGCAAAGGAAGCAGCGGCTGCCTTGGCCGCGATGAAAAAATCGCTCGAAAAGGCGCGCGCGTCGCTGGAGCACGGCCTCCGGTCCTCAGCAAAGAAAGAAGGGAAGGACGTGGCCGAGACAAAGGACGGCCGAGAGGTGAAAGACGAGAGCAACAGTGCGTCGCCTAAAGACCAGACCGGTGCCGAGCCGGAGAAAGTCGCGCCGCTTACCGTGAGCAAAGTGGTTGCCTTGCGCGCCGCGGACCGGGCTCGCGAACTCCAGCAATCTCTCCGCGAATGGTTCCGGTTTTACGACGGCTACGATCCGCTATTCGGATGGTGGGTGCGGCAGCCTTACCAGGAGTTCGCCTCCGCGCTGGACGAATACCAAAAGTTCCTCCGCGAGAAGTTGGCGGGCATTGACCCCAAGGCGAAGGACGAGCCGATCATCGGCGATCCAATCGGACGGCAGGGTCTGTTGGAAGATCTCCAGAACGAGATGATCTCCTACTCACCCGAGGAACTCATCGCGATCGCGGAGCGGGAGTTTGCCTGGGTCAACGCGGAGCTAAAGCGCGCCGCGCGCGACATGGGGCTGGGCGACGATTGGAAAGCCGCGCTCGAGACGGTCAATGGCGCCGCCGAGGAGCCCGGCGCGCAGCCGGCGCTGATCCGCGAACTGGCATTGGAAGCCACGCGCTATGTGCAAGAGCATGACTTGGTCACCATCCCTCCACTCGCGGCGGATGCGTGGCAAATGCGCATGATGTCGCCGGAGGCACAGAAGGTGAACCCCTTCTTCCTCGGCGGCGATGATATCATCATCTCTTTCCCCACGGATGCGATGTCCCAGGAGGAAAAGGTGCAAAGCATTCGCGCCAACAACCGCCACTTCGCCCGCGCCACCGTCTTTCACGAACTGCTGCCGGGGCATCATCTGCAGGCCTACTGGCGGAAGCGGTCCAATCCGCACCGCGACCTCTTCTCCACGCCGTTTTGGGTGGAAGGCTGGGCGCTGTGGTGGGAGTTCCACCTTTGGGATCTGAAGTTTACTTCCACCCCGGAGGACCGCATCGGCGCGCTCTTCTGGCGCGCCCACCGGTGCGCGCGGATAATTTTCTCGCTCAAGTTCCACCTCGGGGAATGGACGCCGCAACAGTGCATCGACTACCTCGTGGATCGTGTCGGCCACGAGCGCGCCAGCGCCACGGGCGAGGTGCGGCGCTCATTCAACGGCAGTTACTCTCCCCTTTACCAGGCCGGCTACATGCTCGGCGCGATGCAGCTTCGCGCCCTCTACGCGCAGCTGGTCACCAGCGGGAAGATGCGTGAGCGCGACTTTCACGACGCCATTCTCCGCGGAGGATCCATGCCAATCGAAATGGTCCGCGCCCTCCTCACCCAGGAGAAACTCCCGCTGAACTTTAAGCCGTCGTGGCGTTTTGGGGATTAAACAGCCTCAGTGGCGACGGGCCACCGCCTTCGATGGCGCGCGCGCTGGCGAACGGCGGTTACTTGCGGCAGCGCGGCGCGGCGGGGATTTGCGGGCATCGACACCATCCGAGCGGGCGCATAGAAAAGCGGCGCATGAAAGTCGAACGCGTAAAATACGTCCTCTGGGCCGCCGACATGGCGCGCGCCCTGCGCTTTTACCGTGAGGTTTTCGGCGGCGAAGTAACCAAGGAAACCGAGGTCATTAGCGAGGTCGTGGTTTGCGGCGCGATCATTGGCATCCACAGCGGTGGCTCTGGCGAACGCACCTGGACCGGGCTCGCCTTTCAAGTGCCCGATGTCATCGCCGGCGCGCAGGAGGTTGTTGCCGGTGGCGGAAAGCTTACTCGTGAACCGGAACCCGAGGGTGACGAACCGCCGCATCTCGCGATGTGCGTCGATCCCGAAGGGAATGAACTCATGCTCCGCCGCGGCCATTAGCCTCGTGTCGCAGACTTTGGCCAGGCGTACGCCCTACATGCCCAGTTCCTTGGAGAGAAAGGCGAGCTGGTCGGCCCTTTCTTCGGTCGTATTCTTGAGCACGGTACCGACGCCGTGACTTGCGACGCCCGCGCGAATGCGGCGGCTTCCGGCTTGATTTGGCGCCTTCCAATCATTTCCCTCCGCCGCGAATGCCCCTACGTGCCCGATGGAGATTTTGACGAGCGATCAGGTTATCGCGCTCGCGCCGGATCCGGCGTCCGTAAAAGCGGGGCAGGGTCTCGCGAATCCGGGAAAGTGGGTCACGCTCGGTCGCAAAGGACGGTCCGTGTGGGGCGAATGCCAGGGTAGCGGGAAGCTTCCCTATCGCACCCAAGCAGACCTTAGCGGACCGGCTTTTCATTGCTCGTGCCCGAGCCGGAAGTTTCCGTGCAAACACGGGCTGGGGCTTCTTTTGCTGCTCGCGGCGAATCCGGCCCGCGTTGTTGAGGGAGAGCCTCCCGCTTGGGTGCAGGAGTGGATTGCCAAACGCGATGCCAACACGGAAAAGAAAGCCGCTCGCGCCGCGGAGGACGCGGCGCCACCCGATCCCGAGACGGCTGCACGGCGCGAAGCGGAACGCGAGAAACGCGCGGGCAAACGGGAAGATCGCGTTCGCGCGGGGCTGCAGGATTTGCAGACGTGGCTAAACGATCTCGCGCGGCAGGGACTCGCGCAGGCGAAGCAGCAGCCCTCGCAGTTTTTCGATACCATGGCTGCGCGCATGATCGATGCGCAGGCTCCCGGCATCGCCCGCCGACTGCGCGCGTGGCCCGGACTGCTCGCCTCCGGCGACGACTGGGCGACGCGTCTGCTCGAAAGTGCCGGCGCGCTGCAGTGGCTCCTCCATGGTTACAGCCGGCCCGACTCCTTGCCGCCAGCGATGCGGGCCAGCGCGAGGAATGCGATCGGCTTCACCACCTCGGAACAGGAACTCGCGGATGCGGAGTCCGCGCGCGACGAGTGGCAGGTCGTCGGCCAAATCGTCGAAGAGGAGGATCGGCTGCGCGTGCAGCGAGTTTGGCTGATGGGGCGCTCCAGCCGACGCAGCGCGCTGGTGCTGAGCTTTGCCGCGGCCAATCAACCACTCGATATCTCGCTCGTCGCGGGAACCGTCGTGGATGCCGAGCTGGCTTTCTTTCCCGCTGCTGCGCCGCTGCGAGCGCAAATCCGGCAGCGCCATGGAGACCCCTCGCAACTGCAATCGCCGCAAGGCGCGGGAGATTTCACAAACGCACTCGATCAATCCGCGACGCTCTTCGCTGCGGATCCGTGGATCGACCGTGTGCCTTGGCTCATCGCGGACTGCGTGCCGCTCCGTCTGGAGGAACGTTGGTTGCTGCGGGATTCCTCGGGCGCGACCGTTCCGCTCAGTCGAGCATTCCCCAATGCGTGGCCGCTCTTCGCGATCAGTGGCGGACGTCCGGTCACCATCTTCGGCGAATGGGACGGCTCGGCGCTTCGACCGTTGAGCGTGTGGGCGGACGGAACCTTTACGAACCTCGGAGTCACCATTCCATGAGCACCCTCTGGAACGATTACCTTACCGCCGCGCTGATTGGTTCCGAAAAATCCGCTGCGCCCAATTTGCCTCCGGAACTCGCGGAAGCGGCGCAACTGCCGGACGACGCGGCAAAGCCGACGCGGTTCCTCACTTCAGCCGGAGCGCTCGCCCTGTGGCGTCGTGTCGGTTGGCGTCCACCGATCACCACTATCTCCATCGAAGTTGCGGACGCGGAAACGCTGCCGGCGATCAGTCGCGCCAGCGCGGGTCAATTGCGCGAGATGCTCGGCGGGCGTTTCCCTTTGCTGCTCGCGGAATGGCTGCGCGAGGTGGTTCGGCTGCAGCGCCGATTACCCGCAGAAATTCTGCCCGCGGTGCTCGAATATGCCCGCACTCACGCCTCCTTCCGCCCATTGGTCGCGACGGCCGGAGGGGCACGCGCGGCGTGGCTCGCGCGGCACAATCCGCAATGGAGTTTCAGCAGTTCGGTTGCTGAGGACGATTGGGAAACAGGTTCCCGCGAGCAGCGGCTTGCCGTCCTCCGGGGCCTCCGCTTGGGCGATCCTGCGGCTGGCCGAGCCAAGCTGGAGAGCACGTGGAAAACCGAACCGGCGGAGTTGCGCGCGGCCTTCCTTGCCGAATTGCTGAGCGGCTTAAGCGTCGACGATGAGGCCTTCCTCGAGTCAGCCCTCGACGATCGCAGCAAGGAAGTGCGTCGAGTCGCCATCGATCTCCTCGCCCGCCTGCCTCAGAGCAAACTCGTCGCTCGCATGATCGAGCGGGCTCAACCGCTCCTTGCATTCTCACCGGGCAAGCTGCTTTCCCGCGCGCGGCTTACGGTTTCACTGCCGCCGGACGCCGATTCTGCAGCGGCTCGCGATGGGGTCGACCCGAAGATCTTCGGCCCACAGAAAACGCTCGGCGCCAAGGCCGTGATGCTCGTGCAGATCGTCGCCGCCATTCCGCTCACTCACTGGCAGACAGCTTTCGGCCAAGCTCCAGTGGATCTGCTCAAGGCCGTGGAAAAAGACGAGTTTGCGCGCGCGCTCGCCACGGGCTGGGCCTGGGCGGCATTGCGGCAACGGGATATCGAATGGGCGGAGGCGTTGCTCGATAGCGAGGTTGCGCACCACGATGAGTTCCTCCCGGCCGAATCCCTGGTCGCATTACTCCCCGAAGAGAAACGCGCGGCGCGCCTGGTCCATCGCCTGCACAATGGCGCGCTTGACCGCGGAGAACACCCCGCATGGTTCGCGCTCGGCAATGAGTTCGGGACGTTCTCGAACTATCTTCCGCCAGTGCTGGGAAACGCGCTCATGGCAAAGGTCCGGCGCCTGGCGACCGGCGGCTTCCCAGCGTATTTCACCAGCACCCTTGAGGAGCACCTCGCCCGCATTTCCCCTCAGCTCCTGGCGACGTCCCTACAAGGCTGGCCGATGGACCAGCACGGCGTGCCTTCGCTCGTCGAGTTCCTCAACTTTCGTCACAATATCCTCCAAGCACTCACCGCCTCGTAGCCATGTCTGCACCCATCCTCCGCGCGCACGCCGAAGATCAATTCGCCGAAGAGCTCGCCGCGCTCATCGAGCACGACGACAAACCGAAACCGCCCAATTGGAAACTCTCGCCATGGGCAGTCTCGACCTACCTGCTCGGCGGAGAAATTGGCGGACAACGCATCACGCCCAAATACATCGGCCAACGACGCGTCATTGAGATCGCGATCGCCACGCTCGCCACGGACCGCGCGCTGTTGCTGCTCGGCGTGCCCGGCACGGCAAAGTCGTGGGTCTCCGAGCATCTCACCGCGGCAATCAGCGGCGACTCCACCCTGCTCGTGCAAGGAACGGCGGGCACGTCGGAGGAATCCGTGCGTTACGGGTGGAATTACGCGCAACTGCTCGCGAAGGGACCATCGCTGGATGCGCTGGTTTCCAGCCCGATCATGCGTGGCATGCGCGATGGCCGCCTGGTTCGGGTCGAGGAACTCACGCGCATTCCCGCCGACGTGCAGGATTCGCTGATCACCATTCTGTCTGAGAAAACCCTGCCAATTCCCGAACTCGGCGCGGAGGTGCAGGCGCAGAAGGGATTCAATATCATCGCCACCGCCAACGATCGCGACAAAGGCGTGAACGATCTCTCGAGCGCCTTGAAGCGCCGCTTCAACACCGTCGTGCTTCCGTTGCCGGAGACGATCGAGGAAGAAGTCGAGATCGTGCGCACCC
>CBHXZU010000172.1:0-9680 GCA_966125105.1 uncultured Prosthecobacter sp. | reverse complement strand
TGTTGCTGAACGGCGAACATGTGCCGTTTTACGCGGCCTTGAACAGCTCGCTGAATCCGGGCTCCACCAGCGGCCTCTTTACCCTTTCCACGACTGGACCTCAGCACATCGGCGGTTCAGTCCGCTGGTTCTCGCCGCTGGGCGCTGAGGTCCGGCTGCCGGTGGGGTTGGACACGACATATCCGGCGATCGGCGCAAAGTATGTGCAGAGTGGGACGCCAGCGAGCATGCTGACATTCGGCGCCAGCGGTCTGGGCACGCTTGCTTTCTCGCAACTTCCGCCGGCAGCGCCCTTCGAAGCGGTCCGCCAATTCGGCGCGGAGAAGCTCATCGCCGGCGCGGAACCGCTGCTCGGCCTGAAGATGCTGCTGGGCAATGGCATGTTCATGGGCCGCGTCCTGCTCGATCCGGCAAAGCCGCGTCGCGTCTTCCAGGGTGTTTGCATCCAGGGGGCGGGGCTTAATTACGGTGTCGGATACGTCCTCGATGGAGTCCAACTCGGCCGGGTGACGTTGGTGCCGCAACCGTAAGCCTTGCTTCCGAGCGCCGGCCCGGACCGGCAGTTTGCTCCGGCGGCCGGGGAGTGTGTTGGCGACAAGTACCCCTCTGAAACGCCGCGCCCCAGCGAGATTTTCATCAGGACTTGCCCGAGCGGTCTTCACGGCTAGGGTGCGCCCCCTTTCCGTCTATGGCCAAATCTCCTTTTGCTCTCGCAGCATTCCTGGGTCTCGCAGTCACAGCATTTTCCGCCGAGGTTTCGGGAGGATCCGGGGTTGCGGGAAAACTAAAGGGAGCGGACCGCGCGCCGGTGCATCCGCCGAAGGAAACCCCGGAAGCCGCGGTGAAGAACCTGGCCAAGGCGAAGATTCCTTCGGGCTTCACGGCTGACATTTGGGCATCGGAACCGCTCCTCGCAAACCCCGTCGCGTTTTGCTTCGACGGCAAGGGCCGCATGTTCGTCAGCGAGACGCATCGTTACCGCACGAGCGTCCTCGATATTCGCCACTACATGTTCATGCTCGAGGACGACCTCGCGAGCCGGAACCAGGATCAGTGGACGGCGAGCATCAAGAAGAACTTCCCCAAGGACTGGCAGGATCTCGGCAAGGAGAGCGAAATCGTGCGCCTCGTGGAGGATAGCAATGGTGACGGCAAGGCGGACAAGACGAGCGTGTATGCCGATGGCTTCAACTCGCTCCTCGATGGCATCGCGAGCGGCGTGCTGTGGCACAAGGACTCGCTCTATTTCACGAACATCCCGGCGCTCTTCAAAATGAGCGGCGCGGAAAAAGCGGAGAAGCGCGAGGAACTCCACCGTGGCTACGGCGTGCGCTTCAGCTACACGGGCCATGACTTCCACGGGCTCGCCGCGGGTCCCGATGGACGCATCTATTTCAGCATCGGCGATCGCGGATCGGCGATCACTACGAAGGAGGGGAAGTTATTGTCCTTGCCCGATGAAGGCGCGGTCTTCCGATGCGAACCCGATGGCAGCAACCTCGAACTCGTGATGCGTGGACTGCGCAATCCGCAGGAGCTCGCGTTTGACGAACACGGCAATCTGTTCACCGGCGATAACGATAGCGATCAGGGCGATCGCGAGCGCTGGGTGGCGATCACGCCGGGCGCCGATGCGGGCTGGCGTATCGGCTGGCAGCACCATCCAATCGGCAAAGATTTCAATCCCTGGCTCGCGCAGAAGATGTGGGAGCCTCGCGATCCGAAGAAGGAGCAGCCGGCCTACATCCTTTCGCCGATCGCAAATTTGCCGGATGGCCCGAGCGGCCTGACGCATTATCCGGGCACTGGTCTTCCCAACGAGTTCGCCGGCAGCTTTTTCCTCGCCGGTTACAAAGGCAGCACAGCGAAGAGCGCGGTGAGCACTTTCAAGGCGCAGGAGGATGGCGCGGGTTACAAGCTAAGCGGACTGACCACGTTCATGGATAATGTCCAGGCGACAGACGTGGACTTTGGTCCGGACTCGCGCATTTACGTGAGCGCGTGGGACGAGGGCTGGGAGCGGACGGACCAAGGCCGCATCTATCGCCTCTCGCATGAGGCAGCGCGCAAGGAACAAGCCGCGCAGATTGCCGAGGTGCAGAAGCTGCTCGGGGAAGGTTTTGCGCAACGCAGCGTGGGAGATCTCACCAAGCTGCTTGCCCACGCAGATCAGCGCATTCGCCTCAACGCGCAATGGGAACTCGGCAATCGCCTTGGCCATGCAAAGACGCCGGGTGAGGCTTCGCCCGCTCTTTCGGCGTTGATGAACGTTGCCGCGAACGGCGTCGAAGGTCCGGGCAAATCCCTTTCACGCCTGCACGCCGTGTGGGCTGTCGGCCATGCCCGGCGCATACTCGCGCAAACGAATCCCGCCAATGCGCGCACGCCGGTGGATGCGCCAAGCGATCCGAAGCAGCTTTTCCGCAGCTTGTTCGACGACGCTGATGCGGAAGTGCGCGCGCAGTGGGTCGCCGTGCTGGCGGACTCCGCCAGTCCCTTCTCGGATAACCTGATCAAGATTTACATCGGCAAGCTCGCGGACGCCTCGCCGCGCGTTCGCTTCCAGGCAGCGCTTGCGCTGGCCAGGAAAGGAAACGCAACGGCCGTGCCGGCGGCGCTGGCGATGCTCCGCGAAAACGATGGCAAGGATCTCTACCTGCAGCACGCCGGAGTGCAGGTCCTCGCGGCTTTTTCCAATGCTCCAGAGGTCGCCAAAGCGGTGACCGACGAATCGCGCGCCATTCGCCTCGCGGCGCTGCTCGCTTACCGCAAGGCGGGCTCGGAGGCCATCTCGCAGTTCCTTTCTGACAAGGATCCGCTTCTCGTGAGGGAAGCCGCGATCGCCATCAATGACGCGACCGCCGATCGCGAGGCCGCCGCCGCAGGATTGGCTGGCTCTGCTCCCGCCAAAGTGACGCCCGCCCAGCAGGCGCTCGCGAAGCTCGGGACGACGGGCCACCTGGATTGGAAGGACAAGCCGCTCGTGCTGCGCATCCTGAATGCGAACTTCCGTGTGGGTGACGGCGAGAGCGCCAAGCGCCTCGCGCAGTTTGCCAGCGGCGAAGGCGACGAAGCTCTGCGCTTGCTCGCGCTCGAGATGCTTTCGAAGTGGGCGACGCCTCCGGCGCGCGACTACGTCGTGGGAATCTATCACCCGCTGCCGAAACGCGACGGCACGGTCGCCAGCCAGGCGATCGCTGCCGAAGCTGGAAAGCTGCTCGCGCTGAAGTCCGAGAGGCTCGTGGTCGCAGCTGCCGATGCCATCGCTGAACTCGGCGCAAAGACCGCCGCGCCGCAATTGCTCGCGCTCGTGCAAAACACCAAGACAGCGCCGAAGGCCCGCCTCGCCGCGCTCGATGCGCTCGCGAACCTCGAGACGCCCGAGTTGTCCGCAGCCGTCGCCGCGGCTTCGTCCGACGCGAATCCTGCGCTCAAGACGGAAGCCAGCAAGCTGCTCGGAAAATCCGACCCGAACGCTGCTGCGAAGCAACTCGCCGCCGGCTTTGGGGGTGCCGCAATCGCCGAGAAGAAGCAGATCCTCAATGCGCTTGGCGACAACGCCAGCCCCGCTGCGGGCCAGGCGATCGCGGCGTTGCTGGCGGACTTTGCGAAAGTCCCCGGAGAAGTGCAGATCGAACTGCTCGAGGCCGCGGCAAAGCGTCCGGAAGCAAAGCCCGCGCTGGCGAAATACCAGGCATCCCTGAACTCCGCGGATCCGGTGGCAAAGCATCTCCCGGCATTGGTTGGAGGCGACAAGATCGCGGGACAAAAGCTCTTCAATGAACACGCGGTCGCCGCGTGCATGCGCTGCCACAAAGTGGGCGGACAGGGCGGTGACGCCGGTCCTGTGCTCGACGGCGTCGCCGCGCGCAAGGATCGCCGCTACCTGCTCGAGAGCATCGTGAACGTGAACGCCGCGATCGCCGATGGCTTCCAGATGGTCATCCTTACGACGAATAAAGGCGAGACCGTCGCCGGTCTCTTGAAGAAGGAAACATCGACCGATTTCGTCCTCGAGAATCCAGGCCAGCCCCCGATCACGGTGAAGAAGGCCGACGTCAAGCAGCGCGACAACGCGCCGAGCGGCATGCTCCCCAACATCGCCGACCTGATCACGCCTCGCGAGCTGCGCGACATCGTCGAATACCTCGCCACGCTGCGCTAACCGCAACGCTGGTTCGAACAATTACACGAACGATCGCTCTTCGCGGGGCGATCGTTCGTTTCGTGTAGGCCCATCCTCAAGCATGGGTGCCCGCAACTCGTTTGCATGCTCACACGACATCGCAAAACAGCCCGCGGTGCTGCGCCTAGCGGGGAGTCCCCAACTCTTCCGCCCGCATCTTCTTGTAACGCCGCAGAATGCTCTGAAATGCGATCGGGCGATCAGCTTCCGGAAGTTGATTGAGAGTGGAGCAAGCCTGGAGAAGCCACGTCTCGCTCGGCAACCGCGTCGCCGCTGGAGCGAGTCGCTGTTTCGCGACCACCTTTGGACGCGGGGCCGCATTGGGATCGAGGATCGCCGCGACTTCAGCTGCAAGTGATTCGTCGATGTCGGCGGCGCGCAAGGCAGCGCCGGCATTGCGAAGCTCGGCCGGAACCGGAGGAGCCACTTGCGGAAGGCCTGATTTATCGACCGGAGCCGGCGCGGGCTGAGGAGGCAGATCCGATTTCTTTGCCGGGCCTGGGTCAGGCGATGGCGCGGCGGGTGGTTGCAAGCCTGGCGCACTCGAAGCTGGAGCTGAGTCTACGGAGGGCGCCGACGCCGGAGGCGCGTCATTAGAGATCTCAAAGCGCGGACGAGCGAAGTCCGCTTTCGCAAGCCGCATGACCTCTGGCTTTGCTTCGGCACGCGTTGCAAGCGCCTCCTTCTCCGCTGCGCGCGTAATCGCGTCGGCCTTCGCTTGGGCGTCGCGCATTTCAGCAGCCTTCAACTTTGCGACCGCTTTTGCCTCGGACTCCGCCTTCTCCTGCGCGGCTTTCACTTCCGCGGCGCGCACCTCCGCGGCTTTTGCTTCAGCAAGTGCCTTGGCCTCGGCTTCGGCTTTCATCTGCGCTTCGGCTCGTGCTTGAGCTTCGCGCATGTCGGCGACCTTCTTTTCCGCCAACATCCGTTCCGCTTCCGCCTTCTCCTGAGCGGCCTTCATTTCTGCGGCTCGCATCTCCACGGCTTTTGCTTCCGCGAGCGCCTTCGCTTCGGCCTCCGCTTTCATCTGCGCCTCGGCTCGCGCTTGTGCCTCTCGCATTTCAGCAGCCTTCTTTTCCGCCAACATCCGTTCCGCCTCCGCTTTCTCCTGCGCGGCCTTCATTTCTGCGGCCCTCATTTCTGCGGCCTTTACTTCCGCGGCTCGCTTTAGATCCGCTTCCGCCCTTGCCTGCGCTGCCTTTAATGCTTTTGCCTCTGCAGCGGCTTTCGCGGCCTGCACCTCCGACCCGATCGAGGCTTCGTCCGGCCCTTGTTTCGCTGGATTTGGGGGCGCGAGCTTGGTCACCGGGCGAAGGCTTGTCGTCCCTTCGCGCTTGGTTGGAGGGATCAAGGAACTCGTCGCGGTCTTTGGCGGCTCCGCGGGAATCGGCGGCAGCGAAGGCGGCTCGAAAGTTGGCGTCGGCGGAGCCGGCTTGGGTCGCTGCGGGAGGATCATTGTTTCCAGAGGACGACGTTCGCCCGCGCCAGGGCGGATCAACGAACTGACCGCCTCACGCGGCTTCGTCTCCGGAATCTGCGCACGAAGTCCCGCGACACTGGTCATCAATAGCAGCCCGGCCAGCGTCCGGGAGGTCACTCGAAGCATGGGGCTCACCGTGGCAGTTTTCCGTCCAGTCAACAGGCAATTTCTTGCCGGTCGTATGCCGATGCCAGCGTCGGGCGCAGAACGAACTGACCATGTCCCTGGCAACGCGGGCCCATGGAGCGTCGTCAAAATTGCCGCCTCGAGCGTGGAATGCACCGCATAAGGTTCCCGAAATCCTGCCTTTTGTCGGTGCGGCGAGGGACTTGTTAGAACGGTGGAATCTCCTATCGTCGCGACCGTGATCAAGAGCCTCCTTTTCGCCTCGGCGTTCGCCTTTGCCGCGACGGCTGCTGCCGATTACGAGGTCGACGATCCGCGGCATGACTATTGGAAGCGTCCCCTCAACGATCCTTTCACCAAGCTGAAAGCGGAACTCGAGGCCGGACGCGCGCAACTCGACACGACCGGAGAGAAGGAGTGTCTGCAGAGCCTGCTCAAAGTCCTGGGCATTCCCGCCAGCTCGCAGATGCTCATTTTCTCCACGACGAGCCTGCAGCTGAGCCTCATCTCCCCGCGCAACCCGCGCGCGCTTTACTTCAATGAAGACGTCTATGTCGGCTTCATTCCCGGCGGAAAACTGGAAATCGTGTCACTCGATCCGCAGGCGGGCGGGATCTTCTACATTTTTCCCATCCCGCGCGCGGGCGAATCGGTAAGGATCGATCGATCGACTCGCTGCATGAATTGCCACTCGCGCGAGGACACGGGCTATGTGCCGGGCTTGGTCGTAAAGTCGGTCGTCCCTGGGCCGACCGGCGGCTCTTTGCAGGCATTCCGCCAGGGCGTCAGCGGCCACGGAATCCCCTACGCCGATCGTTTTGGGGGGTGGTATCTCACGGGGAAACACGGAATCACCGAGCATTGGGGCAATTTGATCGGACGCCTGAGCGAGGGAAAACTGAGCAAGCAGCCCATCGAGCCCGGTCGCTATTTCAGCTACGACCGATACCTAGTGCCGACGAGCGACATCCTGCCGCAGCTCGTCCACGAGCACCAGGTGGGCTTCGCCAATCGCGTAATCGAAGCGACGTATTTCGCGCGGGAGACGTTGTCGGCAAACGCAGGAACGCCCACTCCGCAGCAATCGAAAGCATTGGACGACAAAGCTCGCGCGCTCACGCGCTACATTCTCTTTGCCGACGAACCCGCTTTGCCCACTGGCGGAGTCGAAGGCGATGAAGCGTTCAAGCGCGATTTCCTGGCGAACCGTCGTGCCATTCCCGCAGGGGCGTCGTTGAAGGACTTTGACTTGAAGACGAGGCTCTTCCGCTTTCGCTGCAGCTACATGATTTACAGCAGCGTCTTCCAGGGCCTCACCGACGCCATGAAGCAGCGCGTCTACCGCCGGCTCGCGCAAGCACTCGACGTGCAGCGTTCCGACCCGGAATACGCCTACCTGCCCGCCGCGGAGAAGCAGGCGATCCGCACAATTCTGCGCGGGACTTTAACGGGACTGCCGTCGGGGTGGTAGGGGTGAGTGGCATAGGTCGTATAGGTCCCATGAGACCCATAGGACCTATTTGCCTCCCTCCGCAGGAAAGCCGACCTCTGACCACTTGAAGAAAAAAGGCGCTCCCACTTTCGCGGGAGCGCCTTGAAATGAGTTTAAAGAAACGCTGCGCGCCTTACTTGGCGGCAACGGTCTTCTCACCAGCGGACTTCCAGCCGGAAATGCCAGCCGAGAGGTGCTTCACGTTCTTGTAGCCGAGCTTCTCAGCAGCGGTCGCAGCGGCCTTGTAAGCGCTGCAAGTCGGGCCACCGCAGTAAGCGACAACCAGGGCGTTCTTGTCTTCCGGCAATGCCTTCGCGAGGTCGTTCTTCGCCGTGCTGAAATCGATCGCCGAAGGAATGTGTCCCTTCTCGTAGGAAGCGGCGCCATTCACGTCGATCACGGTGACCTTCTTGTCTTCGATCGCCTTCTTCAGATCCGTGATGCTGATGTCCGGATATTCGCCGGCGAACGCGGTGACTGCGAACAGCGAGGCGACGAGGGTGAGGAGTTTACGCATATGTTGTTTTCTGGTTGTTGGTTGTTCTGTGTTCTCCAACGCACCGGCCTCTCAACCGGCACGCCCACTGGCTTTAGCCGAGCGGCGGCCAGTGGCAGCACACTTCGACGCGAACCGGTGGCGGATATTCAACGATGAAACGCTGAACAGGTCCGTTTGGTTGCTCAACAGATAAAAGAAAGTTCACGCGCGATTGCGAATCTAAGGAGATGGCGCGCCGAAGGTAATGCGTCTTTCACCCTCGGAAACGCGACAGCTTGCGGCGAGGTGGCAAAAACAAAAGCGCCTGCGACAGGTGCCGCAGGCGCTGGGTCCAACGCGAGGTTGGAAGTTGAGATGGGTCCGCGAATAGCGCGCTATGCGCCCATGCCTTCTTCAAAGCTGCCGCCCGCTTGCGGGAAGCAGAGGTTCTTCGCGACGTAGGCGATGCCGTCCGCCGAGCAGTAATCGAGTTCCTTGTGCGCGCTCTCCGCCTCCACCACGAGCGGGGCGGATTCCGTGCCGTGCAGTTTGCAGTAACGATCCTTGTAGCCAACGGCGAGAAGCAACTCGACGTAACGCTGCATGTTCAGGTCGCCCGAACCGAGGTCGGTGAACTGCATGGCGCGGCGCGGCCAGGCCGGCTGCATCGCGCGAAGCGGGAAACCGGGACGGATGACGAAGTTCTTTACGTGCGCGGCGTAGATGCGCGAGCCGACCTTGAGGAAGCGCGACTCCCACGTTTCACCTTCCCAGCAGTGCGACGGGTCCGCGTTCACGGCGAGGGTCTTGTCGCCGTCGCAGATGTCGACGAGCATGTTGAAATCATCCGCGCACATCGCGCCGGTGCCGGGGTGGATTTCGTGGCAGAGGTAAATGCCGAGTTTCCGCGCGTGATCGCGGATCTTCTGCGTCTTCTTCACGAAGCGCGCTTTGCCTTCTTCGAGCAGATCGAATCCTCCACCAGCCCAGAAGCCCCACGGGTAACCCGTTGCGAGTTCCCAGCCAAACGCCACGCCCCAAAACATCGGCACTGATTTCACGCCGAGCTCAGCGGCCAGATCGAGGAGCTTCAGGATGTACTTCTCGTAGAACTTCTCGATCTTATCGGGCGACTCCTTCGCGATCGACGCGTGGATGAAAGGATTGCCGCTCTTCGTGCCGGTCCAGATCGAGGTGTGCACCCAGAAAGGGCAGTGCGCGGAAATGCCGTCGAGCTTCATGTCCCGCGAGCCGAACGTCTCGCGGATCTCCTTGGCTTTCTTGAAGCCACCCTTCCCGTCATCGAGCATGTAATTGCTGGGCTGGGCGCCCGCAGCACCGGCGGCCTTGGCGTAATCGAGGAATGCGGCGAGCGGCTTCGCGCCATGCTGGGCGCCTTCGATGGATGCGTGGTAAGCGTTGGTGGCCATGGGAGTGGAAAAGTAAGAGGGCTCGCCGCTTAACGGGCACACAGGCGCATTGCAAGCTCGGCATGCATTCGCGGCGGCAGCTGCGGAATCCGGTTTCGCCGAGACGGGTTCGCGTGGGACGGCGGGTCCTGACCGGGTGGCTTTCGGGATGCCAATGCAGATACTCTCGCCTGCTGGCTGTTCAGCCGGCGCATTTGCCTCAATCAAAGAGAGCCGACGACCGATCAACGCAACCCCATGCCGATAAAGCTTGCGTCAGGCTCGAACTCTCTGGGGCCCGGTGTTTCGATTGCCCACGTCGGGGGATTTCCCCCGTCGAAAGCGACCATCGACGGTCGTGTTGAGGTCATTTTCTTTCACGCAGAGACCGTGGACCGTCGGATTGGGGTCGTTTTCTTTCACGTTGGGACCATGGACCGTCGGTCCGAGGTCATTTTCTTTCACGTTGGGACCATGGACCGTCGGTCCGAGGTCATTTTCTTTCACGT
>CBHXZU010000171.1:0-9682 GCA_966125105.1 uncultured Prosthecobacter sp. | reverse complement strand
CCTCTAACCAGGCGCCTGATTCAAGCTCGCCAAAACTTCCGGATCGCGAACATCCGCCCAGTCGCCCTTGAGCTCCACCACTTGAACGACGTTCCCGCTCTGAGCGAGATCACGAATCGCATCCGTCAGCTCATATTCGCCGCGAGGTGAAAGTTTGAGGCGGGCCGTGCATTCGAAGATCGACGGACGAAACGCGTAAACACCCGCGTTGTACCAAGGACTCGGCGCTCGGCCGGCCGGCTTCTCGATCAGGTCCGTGAGCTCAAAACGATCGTTCACTACCACGCACCCACCCTTGGCGATTTCGCCTTCGTTGTGTTTCACCGTCACAATCCCCTCCGCCTCCCCGAGCGCGACGATTCGCGGATAATTCTCGGCGTTAATGAGGATGTCGCCGTAGCTAAGCACAAAAGGATCGGCGCCGACGAAATCCTTCGCCAACTCAACGACTCTTCCCGTGCCGTCCTGCACGACCTGCGTCGCGTAAGTGATCTTCACGCCGAACTTCGATCCGTCCCCGAAGAAGTTGCGCGCGACCTCGGCTTTGTAGCCGACGACGATGCAAAACTCCGTGACGCCGGCGGCGCGCAATCCTTCCAGGATATGGAGCAGGATGGGCTTGCCGCGCACTTCGAGCATCGGTTTCGGCAAGTCGTTCGTGAGTTCCTTCATGCGGGTGCCTTTGCCCGCGGCAAGCAGGACGGCTTTTCGGATCGGCGCTTCACTCATTTGCGCGACCATGCTGCAGGCTTGAGAGGAAACGCAAGCTCACCGCCTGAGTTGATCTTCTCCTTACGCCAGGTGTCCGAGCGCGAGCAGACCGTAGAACGTGTATTCCGCGTCGAGTTCGTCGTCCGCCCAATGCCCATGGAAACCACCGCTCGCGTTCCAAAGCGTATCGACGAAGTCGAGCGCCCGATCCTTTGCTGAATCGCTGAGCGACTGTTCGATGCAAGCCAGCGCGTGCAGCGCGGTCGCGGTCGAGAGGAGATCGGGCAGGGGCGCACCGGGCAAGGCCAGCCAGCCTCCGCTCTCGTGCTGCTGCGCCAGCAGCCATGCGGCGACCCGCTCATGAATGGGCAAATCGAATTGGTGCAAGAGCGTCACGGCTGCCGCGGTGGCGGGCACCGTGCCTTCACGCATGCCCCGCACATTCCCCCAAGCGCCATCGGGCGTCTCGAGGAACTTAAGGCACTGCACCATGCGAAGCGGATCGGGAGGGACAGCACCGAGGTCCTGGTATGCGCCGAGCGCCACAAAGCATCCGTAAGCGTGACCCCGGGCGGAGCCGGCCGTCTCATGGTATCCGCCATCGTCACTGCGGAACTTTTCCACGCGCTCCAGCAAGCGTTCCGCCAGCCCTTCGGGAAGTCCCTTCACCGCGGCCCAGCATCGGGCGAGCGCGCCAAGGTGGATGAAATCCAGACCGGCACCGTCGCCGAATTGCTCCAGGTATGGCCGCAAGCCCGCGGACCGCGTGGCGGCGCCCTCCATCTGCAATGCCTCCTCCGCCGCGAGCGCAAAGATCGAATAGTAAAGGTCCGGCCGCCCGGATCGATCTCGCGCCGCCCCCGCGGGGGTGAACTGGGCGTCGATGAACTTCGCGACCAGTTCCGCTGAGTCGCCCAAGACCGTTCGGGCAAGCCGCGCCACCTGCAGCATTTCGAGTCGAAGGCTGCGACCGCGGGCGGTGAGATCAGGACGGGCTGGCACGGCGCGGACTCTCCGCGCGCCAACCGACGACGCTCAAGGCAAAAACCGCGCGGCGACGGCGCAGAACAAAGCCGTTGCGGACGCGAGGCGCGGAACGAATAAAGCGGGCATGCCTACTTCCATCGACCTTGCGCAGCTTCGCCGCGACTACACGCAACGCGGTTTGCTCGAGTCGCAGCTCGATCCCGATCCGCTCGCGCAATTTCGAAGCTGGCTGGCGGAAGCAGTGGAGCACCAATTGATCGAGCCCAATGCCATGACGCTCGCCACCGTGGACGAAACCGGTCAGCCGTGGTCGCGCACCGTGTTGCTCAAGGCCTGCGACGAGCGGGGATTTGTCTTCTTCACGAACTACGACGGCGCAAAAGCACATCACCTCGCGCATGAGCCGCGATGCGCGCTCACCTTCTGGTGGTCGGCGCACGAGCGGCAGGTAAACGTGACGGGCCGTGTTGAAAAAGTGCCGCGCGAGGAAACGGAGGAATACTTCGCCATGCGCCCGCTGATGAGCCGTCTCGGTGCCTGGGCTTCGCGCCAGAGCGATATCCTCGCCGATCGCGCGGCTCTGGAGAAAGCGTTCGCCGACGCGCAGGCGATCCACGGGGAGAACCCACCGGCGCCGCCGAACTGGGGCGGTTACGTGGTGCACCCCGCCACGATCGAGTTTTGGCAGGGACGCCAGAGCCGTTTGCACGATCGGCTCCGCTACACGCGCCAGTCCGCGGGTGAGTGGAAGATTGAGCGCCTATCGCCGTAGCTCGTTGACATCACGAGCTCGGCGCGGCACGCCACGGGCATGCAATTCGCGAACGTCACCGCCATCGCCAAGGCCAATATCTATTTCGACGGCAACGTCGTCAGCCACGGCCTGATTTTCCCCGACGGCAGCAAGAAGACGCTCGGGCTTATTTATCCCGGCACCTACCACTTCAAGACAGAGAAGGCGGAGCGCATGGAGATCATCGCGGGCACCTGCCACGTTCGCATCGACGGTGCCACGGAAATGCGCAGCTACAGCGCAGCGAGCGCCTTTGATGTGCCGGCCAACAGCGGTTTCGCGATCGAGGTTCTCGACGGAATCTGCGAATACGTCTGCAGCTTCCTGGGGTAACGATCCCCAGGAAAATCGCGGCCGTGATTCAATTAAATCCGCGAAGCGGCAAACCTTGTGGCGTGGCTTGCCAAAGCTGCGATGGAACCATGGTAATTGGGGAGAAGTCCGAGTGTCCGGGTCCGGGCGATGCGTAAAACAATTCGCACACTCAAGCCATATACCGCGGAGGCCACAGAGTTCACGGAGTAGGTGACAGGCCTGCTGCCCTCTCCGTAATCTCCGCGTTCTCTGTGGTTAAAACCTGCGCTCTATTGCTCCAGCGTCACCCGCACGCGATAGAACTTCTTGCCGTTGGAGAATGCATCCGTCGCCACGGCTGTTTTCTGCGCGGCGTTTAATGTGATCGGCACCGCCGGAGTATCGGTCCACGTTTTCAAATCCGTGCTCCACTCGATCGCGTAGGTCACACCCGCCTGCGTGCCCCAGGTGATTTGCACGTCTGATCCTTGCCGGACGGCTTTCAGGTTGCGCACCGCCTTGTTCATCACGGGCGTGACGACGAGGTCGAGGTAAACGAGCCGGTGGTCGCTCGCGGAAACCAACGGGAATGCCGGATCGCTGTTAAGCGGCCAGAATACTCCGCTGCCAACTACGTTGAAACCCGTCTTGCTCGGCAGCACGTGGTCCACGCGCAGATTCCCGACGCTGGAGTCTCCGAAATCAGCGGTGTCATACGCAGGGTTGCCCACATGGCTGTTATTCACCCCGCCCTGCAACGTCGCTTGCTGCGGTCCGCCGAGGCTCGACGGATTCGGCGCCGAGTTGATCAAAGGGTGATTCCGCAACTGGTTTACCGCGCCCAGGTAGCTGTCGCCATCTACCGGGTCCGCATTGAGATCGCCGAGGATGATGAAGCGCTGGTCGGGTGAGTCCCCGCCCAGTCCGCCAGTGCCGCCGTCGTCGTCGTAAATGTAGGACGCATTGGAGACGTAATCGGCCCAAAAGCGGATCTCATCGTGGTTGCGGCGCCCGTTGCGATCCTCGGCGCCGTCGAAACTGGGCGGCGTAGGGTGGCTCGCGAGGAGTTGCATCACCTGCCCCGGCTTTAGCTCGATGCGCAGATCGACGTGGTTCTTCGAAGAAAGCCGAAACGTGTCGACCTCCGCGGCGTTGTAAAATCCCGGCGGCATCACGGCGCCCGGCATGTTGCGCCAGAGGAACGACTGAAAGCTGCGCGTCGCGGTGAAATCGATCGGGTAACGAGAATACACCGCGAAGCTGTATTGCCCGGGGAACCAGCCGAAGCCCAAGCAGTCGTTGCCGTAGAGATCTTTCGTCGCGCTCGAGGCCCCCGGCGCTGGGATCGCAGTCCGGGCGACGCCGTCGTTGTCGTAATCGTTTCCGCTCGCGACCCCCGTGTTGCTGATCGCGGTATAACGATACGGGTAACTGAGCGCGCCCTGTCCGTTCTGCGAAACTGCGAGGTAGTTGTTGTGGAAGCGCTCCCGGGCGAGCGTTGGGTCCGCCGGGTCCACGTCGAACTCATTGATGAGCACAATATCCGGCCGCACACGCTGGAGAATCTCGGCGACCTGTCGCGCCTGCGCGTTCGCGCCATTGGAAAGATCGAACGCGAGTTGCCCCTGTGATGAGCGGTTCAGGGAAGCATTGTAAGTCGCCACGCGGATTTGCAGTGGCGCGGCGAACAAACCTCGAGCGAACAGCACCCACCCCAACAAAACGAACAAGCGCATTCGGCCGGGACCGTTACCAAACTTTCGCTAACCCGCAAGTGACGCTTCGGCCACAGATTGACGACGAAGGATTTGAACCACGGCGCGCACGGCGAACACGGCGGACAATTTTAACCGCGACGACGCAACGGACGCGACGTGCAGGTGAAGCCAGGCGGGCGGCGGGAACTCACGTTTCTTATTTAGGAGCAGTTGCCAAAAGTCATTTCCGGTTAACGCGGTTTTCGAACCGGAAAAGAGTGAGTCATCCTGAGGGAGCTTCAAGCGACTGAAGGACCCCGAGCCATTCACGCGCGACTACTTAACCGGAAACTTCTATTGGCAGATGCGTTTAACCGCGGAGAACACGGAGTTCACGGAGAGGGTGACAGGCCTCAAACCTTCCCCGTGAACTCCGTGTTCTCGGTGGTTAAAGAATCCGGCGAGCCATTCTAGGAATTCCTCCCACATTCCAATTCCACGTCTTCCCGTCGCGTTCGTCGCGGTTAAAATCCCATCGCCGTGCTCGCCGTGTCCGCCGTGGTTTCCTCTCGTCTACGCCGGCAGGTGCTTGCGCAGGAAGCCTAGGAAATTGCCCGAGAAGATCTTCCCGATGTCCTCATCGGAATATCCTCGTTTCGCGAGCAGCGGCTCCAGTTTCGCCACGTCGGCGATCGACTCCACAGGAGTCTGCTCCGTGCCGTAGGCCCCGTCGAGGTCGGTGCCCAGGCCGATGTGGTTCGCATTGCCCGCGAGTTGGCAGAAGTGGTCGATGTGGTCGGCGAGATGATTGAGCGTGAGCCCGCTATTCTGCGGAGTCGTCTTGCCGCGCTCCCATCCGGGGATGATCATCCACGCATCCAGCGCCACTCCCACCACGGCGCCACGATCGATCAGCGCGCGGAACATTTCATCGGAGAGCTGACGGTTGTGCGGAACGAGGACGCGCGAGTTGTGATGGCTCGCCCACACGGGGCCGGAGAAATTGTCGAGCGCCTCCCAGAAACAGTCGTCGCACAGGTGCGTGGCGTCGAGGATCATCCCCAGCCGTTCGATCTCCCGGAGCAATTCCCTCCCCTTCTCGTTGAAATGCCCCGTGGCATCCGTCCCCATGGCGTAAACGCCGGGGCCGTAGTGCGCCGGGCCGATCGCGCGGAGGCCATCCTCGTAGCTCCGCTCGAGATATGCAGGCGTGAGGAGCGAATCCGCGCCCTCCAGCGAGAGGATGAATCCCACCGGGAGCTTCATCGGGTCCGCCGCGGGGTCGCTCCAAAGCGCGAGATGATCCTCCATCTCCGCGCGCGTGCGGATTTGCGACATCTGTCCCACCTCATCCATCGCCTGGTACCAAGCGAGTTGCCCTTGCGTGACCGCCCAGGCCTGCGGTTGCGAACGCCATCCGGCCACGGGACTCCACGCATTCATCTCCACCCGCGCAATCTGCGTCGCGACGCAAAGCCCGATCCCCGCGCGCCGCATCTCCGGCAGCGAGACCGTGCCACGTCCGCGATCCACCTTATCCCGCAAGTGCGATTCCATGGCCCGCAGTTCCCCGAGCGGTCGCGTAAGATCGCGGTTCCACTCCACGGCGTTCATGGCCAGGTCCAGGTGGGCGTCGAAGGTGAACATGCGCGTGTTCTAGCGAAAGCGGGGCGATGGGAGAAATGGATTTCGCAAAGTAAGCCTCGAACGTTTGCCCAGCCCAATGATCTCCAGCTAATCAGCAGATGGCCCGAACGACACGGCAAAACACGCGAGGGCCAACTGCGACAACGATGATCGCTCCGAACACCAGCCACTCCCGGCGATTGAAATCCCGCGGAACCCTGCCAATAGGAGAACTACGAGAATGCGCAGCATCATAACTCGGGTCATTCTCACTTCGAGTCGTCCGGCATTGTCCACGGGATCTTCTCTTTGAAACGGTCTCGCGCCTCTTCGATGGTTGCTATATCTCCCAAGTATTCGTGCCGCGAGATTACTTTCCCGGTCCGTGCATCCGTGATCGCCAAGTGTAGGCGTGGATTCACCAGAGGCTCGAGAATCAGTTCGGGAATGCCGCGGATGCTATAGGAGTAGTCCGCCCGCAACGTTCCATCGGGAGAAATATCCGATCCGAGTGGATGCTCCCAATCGAGCGCGATCCATGCGCCCAACGCTGCGGTCCCGATGAATCCGAAGACGGCATAATTCTTCCACTTGCGCTCTCTTTTCGGCGGCTCGGAGAACGGACCAGGCACCAATTCCATGCGACGTCAGATTGAAATTGAACCGCAGCACGCGCGCAAAGCGCCAAAGAAGTCGGACGTCGGCTTCCGCGGGGCGGCCGGCCGCCGTTACGCGGTGACCGGCGCGCCCGCACTCGCGTCGCGCTTTTTGCGCAAGAAGTTCCACCACGTGCCGAAGATCCCCACCGCCGTAAAGGCTCCGCCCACCGCATACATCTCGGGCCTTTCCAGCGGCTCGCCGATGATAATGACCTTGCTCGGGTCTTCCTTGAGATACTTCACCTTGAGCTCCGGCATGCTGTCGATGCGGTTGTACAGCTCGTGAGAAACGGTCTGCTGCACGGTTTGCGCCTTGGCGCCCTGGACCTGGACTTGCATCTCGATCTTATACGTATGGCTGCCCTTGCGTCCGCGCGAATCCGTCTTCGATAAAGGGATGGCCCAGGACTGGATGCCTTCGCTCTCGATGCGCTTTTTCTCGGTGGTTTCCTGGTAGTTCGACACCAGGAGGAACGGGCCGGCGACGAGGCCGATGAGGGAGAGCAGTTTGAAACGAGCCATGTGGAGACGCCCGGCTTCTAGACGCTCGCCCGATTGCGCGCAAGCCGTCCCGCAGCTACGGAGCCTCTATCAAAGCGCCGCCTTCAGATTCCGCACCTCCAGGTGAGTGATCTCGGTAAATGCGCCGGCGCCCTGGCTGCTCCAGCCCAGGCCGATCGACGCATTGTTCGGCGGCACATGGTGCGGGGGCATCTCCGCCACGGCTTCCGTGCCATTCCAGCGGAAGCGCACTTCCTTCCCGCTGCGCGTGAACTCGAACTCATTCTCCGGGCGCAAGGATACCTCGACCGGCGCGGACATCTCCTTACCCGCAAAGGTGAGCACCGCATTTCCCACGCCCGGCTTTGTCGGCTTGATCTCCATCGTAATCGCGCTGCGCGCGCTCGGACCGGCTCCGATCGCGTTGCGGTCGAAGACGATTCCGAATGTGGCGAGGTATTTCGAAGGTGCGCTCTCCCGGGGCGTCAACCGCGCCGAGCCGCGCATCGCAAAGTCCGTGTTCACCCGTCCCGTGAAGAATGCGCGCAGGCGCTCATCCGCGCCGTGCATGCGAATATTCCCGCGGCTATTGAAATCCACGTCTCCCTCCGAGACCACCCACCCGCAGACGCGGCCATTTCCGGCGAGGGTGACCCACTGCCCCGTCTCGAGTTCGCGCTCAGCGGCGGCGACCTTGAGCATTTCGCCTACGTGCGGCAGCGCGTTTGGCGGGGCAAAGAACAACAGCGAACCAAACAGCAGCCGGGCATCGTCGTAGTGCTCATTCTTCCGCGCCAGCAGCGCCGTTTCGTAAATGGCACGCCACGGACCGCTGCGCAAAATGGATTCTCCCGCGAAGGCGGCGGGCGATAGCTCCAGGCCATCGAGATACTCGCGGACGAGCTTCGGCAAAGTGCCGTCGAGACCGGACAGCGCGTTTGCGGCCACGGAATAGTTGCCGGTCATCCAGCCAAACACGGCGAGGCGCCCGCGATAGGCGTTGCGGCGGTCGGGACGCGCCGCCTTCAGCGAATCCTCTCCGAACCGGATGAGGCGCTTCGCAACCGTGGGATTGTGCAAAACGCGTGAGCGGTCCTCCACACCGCGGGCGTAGCCCATGATGATGGCTTCGAACATGCGCGGAACGCTCGTGACGTCCGGCCCGGCATCCGCGCACGCGTAACCCAGGGCGAGTTGATGCGCCACGCTGCCATGCCACTTCGGCAGCAGCGCATCTCTCAAGCGCGTGTACGCTTCGTAGTAGTCGCCGCTGGCCGCGATCGCGCGCGAATGCCAGAGCTGCAAAGTTTCCCCCGGCGGAATTTCGGGACTGCGCGGCCCCGCGCCCATCAGATTGGTGATCATCAAGCAAGCCGCGTCAGGTTCCTTTGGATTCAAGTCCCAAGCTTTCACCAGGTGCGCGCGTGCCAGCTTCAGGTGCGCGTAGAAGCCGTCCCAGCCCTGTCTGGTCACCTGCGGGGCATACTCGATGCCCCGCCAGCGCCAGGCGATCTCCTGCTCGCACTTGCCGAGCAGCGTTTCCGTGACCCAGGCCGGGAACCCCGCGGCGGTGATCAGTTTCATCAAGTCCTCGCCGCTTTCCGGCAGCAGGCTGATCACGGTCGACCCGTATTCGATCGCCGCGCGAGTCTGTCCGTCAAACGCCCGCAGCGCGAGGAGCTGCTCAAAGCGCTTCAGGGCTCGCGCCCGGGTCTTTTGGTCGAGGTAACCATATTCTTGCGCCTGTCGCATTGCGACGAGGTCGAACGCCGCAAGTTCGGGATCCTCGTGCGTCTTTGCGAGGCTCGAGACCGCGCCGCCCGCAATCTCACGCGTGAGCTTATTGCTGATCCCCGATGAGGCCCCGAGCCGCGCCATGAAGTAATTCACGTAGGGATCCGAGATATCCTTTCCCCAAAACTCGACCGCGCCTTCCTTGCGCAACTTGCCCGCCGCGTCCATGTCGGGACCTTCGCCGCGCACAAGCGCCCACGCGCGATTCACGAAGTCGATGGCCTTGTCCCCATAGGGCTTCTCCTTCAGCCGCTTCGTCACCGGCGGCAGCGCCCATCGCTCTAACCACGCATCGGTCTCCGCGACCAATTCACGCGCCCATTTTGTCGACTCACTAAAGCGAATGGGCTGGATCCCGGTCGCGCGGAGAAGCGCCGTGACTTCTGCTTCCGTGTTCGGAAGGAAGCGCTCGATCTCCGGCGCTGGCCCGTCCTGGGCGCGGCCGATGAGGGTGATGGAACAAAAGAGTGCAACCAGCGCGCGAGAACCAGGGAGACTAGTCATGGGAGTGCGCGTGCGATTAGCTAGGAATCGCGCGCTAGTCGAGACGAGAGGGAGCTTGGAACAGAAGAGAATGCCGGGGTCGCGAAAGGAACGGGCCGCTGTGCGTCAGAGACGCA
>CBHXZU010000170.1:0-9727 GCA_966125105.1 uncultured Prosthecobacter sp. | reverse complement strand
GGACGATCAGGAAGGCGTCCACGATCTGAAGGAATTGTAAATTGAGTTCCTGGCGTCGGCCGAGCATCGTGCGTCGGATGGTAAGTCCGGGCAACATAGCCAAGCGCGCGGCTTCGCGAGCGAGAAAAATCCAGACAATCTCAAAACCGTTGGTGGTCGGTGCGGCGCACACTCCCGTCGGGCTCAAGCTGGCGCAAAAGCTTCGGCCTGAGGATTCGGACGTCGTGGAGATCCGGGTCGACGCCCTTTTGGATCACCTCCTGGAGATCGAGCGAACGTTGCCAAACCTAGCCGTCCCGGCGCTGATCACGGTGCGTCACCCGGCGGAAGCAGGCATCGGGAACCTATCCGCGGCGCGGCGCTTGGAACTGATCCGGCGTTTCCTTCCGCATGCCGCGTATGTGGACATTGAACTGCGTTCCACGCCGGGCTTTCGAAATCTAATCGATGAGGTGAAGGCGAGCGGGGCGAAGCTCGTGGTCTCAGATCATCACTTTCAGAAGACGCCGACGCTGGCGCAAATGCTTGAGCGCCAAAAGCGTGCTTTCAAAGCGGGAGCCGACATTTTCAAAATTGCCGCACTCTTGCCCGGTCCCGGTGAATTTGCGCGGATCCTGGAGTTTGCCGGAAAACCGGCACCGGGTCCGCGGGCCATTATGGGAATGGGGCAATTTGGACAGGTGTCTCGCATCGCCCTTGCGCAAGCCGGGTCGGTTTTAAACTACGGTTACCTCGACCGGCCGAACGCGCCCGGACAGTGGGAGGCTCGAGAGCTGAAGCAGCTTTTGGCGCGCTTGGGTTAACCCCGCTGCCTGTTTGAAGAGTGAAGGGGCGGGGAAGGACAGCTTCGTATGCCTCTGTTTTCTTGGAGGAGTGGTACTAAATTACACCTTCCGTGCCACGATAAAGCTGCGTCCTACGGCCGTCGGTTTGTGATCCTCCACCTCAAAGCCGGCATCGAAGAGATACTTTCGCATTTCACCAATGGAGTAGCATTTACCCTCGGTGATGTTCATGAGCAGCGCCGAATACTCCGCGATGTGCAATGGGCCCGTCTTCTCCACGTTGATGAACGCGTCGTGGACCACAACCAAGCCGTTCCGTGGGAGAGCGGCGGCTGATTTTACCAAAAGCTCGCGCACCGCTGGCTCGTCCCAGTCATGGAGGACATTTGACCAGAGATGGACGTCGTAACCTGTCGGGATCTCGGGCGCGAAAATATCCCCCGTGATCACCTTCACCCGTTCGCTGCAACCCTGCTTCGCAATCGCAGCGATGGCGATGCCATCCACCGGCGGCTTCTCGAGCACCGTTGCGCTGATGTGCGCATGTCGGGCCACGAGCGCGCACGAGTAAATCCCGCTGCCCCCCGCGAGATCGAGGACGGTTTTGTGGTCTTCGAGGTTCAGACCCTTGGCCAGCGCGGGCCCGAGCAGCACGCCGCGGCAATCCATCGCCGCGGTGAAGTGTGCCGCAAAATCGGGTCGCTCCATCGCTTTTGCCCAGGCCTGTGGATCGTAGCTGCCCCAGTTTGCCGGCTTTCCGGTTTTCAGGACGGTCAGCATGTCGAGGGTGGGCTGCCGGTCCTTCATCGAGGCGTAGTAGGGCGCCAGGTTGTAAATCGATGTCGCGGTCAGGTGCTCACGCGCCCGCAGAGTGAGATGAAAAACGCCGCCGCTCTGCGTAAGCAGCCCCTGCGCGGTGAAGAGCGTGAGCATCACATCCACCGGCCGGGGGTGCAGGCCAAAGTGGGCGCAAATCGCGCCTGGCGTGGCCGGGTTTTGACCGAGCCAGGTGAAGAAATCCAGATGCGCAATAGCGGCCGCGAGCAGGTCTACCGCCGCGATTCCGTCGCGGTAACGGTAAAGCGGAAGCGGATCGGAAACGGGTTCATCGAGCAGGTGGCGCATCCGCGCAGCGTGTGTCGGCTCGCCAGATGCGACAAGCCGGGAGCGGAACTTTCCCGTGTGCGCGAAACTGTCCGGAACTCCGCAAGCGGCCAATCCACCCTGCAAAACGCCCGCCGATTACCCTGAAGTCGGCGGCCGGTCACTGTCGGTGATGCTCAGTCGGCCGACATCGAACCCTGATCACCAGGCATGCACCTCAGATCGCCGTCCACGCCACGCAGAGCACCCTCCATCCTGCGCAGATCGCCCTCCATCCCGCGCAGATCGTCCTCCATCCCGCGCAGATCGTCCTCCATCCCGCGCAGATCGCCCTCCAAAAAAATGGATATGCCTCAAGGAAAGCCCGATGCGAGATAGATACCGGCATTCCTAGCCTTCCTCCGATGAAATTGGGTCGGTTCCGGAAACGCCCCAGCATTCAACTCGCAAACTGCCGCTGCTAGCCTTGCACGTAGTTCGCCCAGTCCGGCGGCAGACCTGCCGTTTCCACTCCGGCGGCGATGCGGCCTTCAAAATCGGCGCGAAACTTGGTCGAAGTGCCGTAAACCATGATCGCGTCGCGCGAACCCTCGGCGCGGAGCGCATGGGCAACGCCAGCGGGGATTACGACACCCGCATTGTTCGGCCCCCGTTGGTCATCGCCTTCGATCAGGAACCGCATGACTCGCCGTGGCAGTCCGGCACGCTCATCCACGAGCAGCATCTCGACATTACCCTGCACGAAGAACATCGCATCCCACTGTTCACGGTCGTAAGGACGCAGCGCGTAGTTCTTTGGCTCCGAGACGAAAAGCCGCTGGAACCACGCTTCCGGAGTGGTCCCGTCAGGAATGTGCGGCGGGTGAATATGAAAGCCCTTCGCCGTGTTGGCGAACATGCGGGCGGTCGCCCACTGGCGCGGCCACAGCCCGAGTTCGCCGAGCACGCCTTCGTCCATCCGAGCGAACTCCCCAAAGAAGCCGCGATGCCGCTGCGGATAGATGCGGCGGCTGAAAAGCTCCACGCCTGGGATCCAGGCTTCCCCGAGGGTATCGCGGTTAGCGATCGCTTCTCCAGCCTCCAAGCCAGTCGTGGCGAGACGTTCCGGGAGGGATTTCTGCGCATAGTCACGTTGCGCAAGTTGCGAGCGGGCGCCGGGCTTCAGGGAGTGCCAGAGGTCGGACATGTGAGGCACATATAAAAGGCGCACTGCGGCGCGTCGAGCCTACCTTGTCTGCGCGGCGTACCACTGCACGGTCTCGCGCAAGCCGGCGTCGACACTCATTTCCGGTTCAAATCCGAGTTCCTTGCGGATCTTCGAAATGTCGGCGGAAGAATGCCAGATGTCGCCTGGGCGGGCTGGCCCGTGTTGAGGTGGTGCCGGAGTCGATTCCGGCGCGAGCTCGATGAGGCTTTCGCGGATCATCCGATGCAATTCGAGCAACGTGGTGCTCCCGCCGAGTGCCACATTGAATGCGGCGCCGGCCGCGGTCGGATTGGTCGTAGTGGCCGCAAGCAGATTCGCCTGCACCACGTTGGCGACGTGGCAGAAATCACGGGTTTGCGTGCCATCCCCATTCACCGTGCACACGCCGCCTGCGACAAGCGTGGTAATCCAATGGGGAATGACGGCCGCGTAGCCGCCCTTGGGGTTTTGCCGCGGGCCAAAGACATTGAAATAGCGGAGTCCGACGGCATTCAGCCCGAAGTCACGGGCGAAGATCCCCGCGTAGAGCTCATCCATCAGCTTCGACGCGCCGTACGGCGACATAGGCCGGCCGATCCGCTCCTCGCGCTGGGGCATCGTCTGGTCGTCGCCGTAAACCGCCGCGCTGCTCGCGTAGACGAAGTTCTTCACGCCGGCATCGCGCGCTGCGACCAGCAGGTTGAGCGTCCCGGTCACATTGGTTTCGTGGCAGGCGAGCGGCTGTTCGAGGCTCGCTGGCACGGAAATGAACCCGGCCTCGTGGAGAACGGCGTCCACTCCCACGCACGCAGCGCGGCAAGCGGTGAGGTCAGCCACGCTGCGCTCGACGAACCGAAACCGCTCCGAAGCACCGGACCCGGCAGCGGCAAGCGCGGCATCGAGGTTCTCCGGGAAGCCGGTCGTGAAATTGTCCATTCCGACCACGCTTTGGCCTTGGGTGAGAAGCACCTCCATCAGGTGGGATCCGATGAATCCTGCGCAGCCAGTGACCAGCCACTTGCGGGGCTTTGAGCGCAGGGATTCGAGAATCTCGGCATACGCTGGCATGGCGATGCGTCTACGGGGGGGCGGGCGATCCGTCGATCCTTTCGCGCAAATTCCCGCCGATCAGGGCTTCAAAAGCCTTCCCATGGTCGGACTTGCTTCCCCGGAAGATTCAACGGATGGTCTGCCGTCTCTGATGTGGGATTTGCCACGACCTAAAAAACGTTTCTATCTCCGGTGGTGGTTTCTGATTCCGGTTGCCGGTCTGCTGTTGCTCGCGATCGGCGGCGGAATCGTCTACTTTGTTGTCGCCTCCGAGTACGAAAAGAAGGCTCAGGCGTTTGATTACAGCCGCCTGGACGCGATGGAATCGGCCAGCGTTATATTCGATCGGAATGGCCAGGTGCTGGGCCGGATTTTCACGCAAAACCGGGAGCAGGTCCCGTTTTCGGAACTCTCGAAGAACCTCGTGGACGCGGTGATCGCCCGCGAAGACGCCCGCTATTACGAGCACAAGGGAGTGGACTACAAAGGCGTGGCACGCGCCTTGTGGGTGAATTGGCGTGAAAATACGAAGCAGGGCGCGAGCACGATCACCCAACAGCTCGCGCGCAATACATTCCCGGAGCAGTTGCCAGCCAGCGACCGCACGAAAGAGCGCAAGCTCCTCGAAATGTTCGTCGCCTTCGAAATCGAGAAGCGCTGCAACAAGGAGAAGATCCTCGATCTGTATCTGAACCGCGTTTACTTCGGAAACGGGTTCTTCGGGGCGCAGGCAGCGTCCAAGGGATATTTCGGGAAGGACGCCAAGGATATCACGGTGAACGAGGCGGCCTTGCTGGCGGGACTTTTGCGCAGTCCCGATCGCCTCTCGCCCTGGCGCAGCTATGCCGCGGCGAACGAAGAGCGGAAGGTGGTTCTCAACAACATGCTCGCGCAAAATAAGATTACGCGTGAGCAGTACGACGCGGACTTCGAGGAGGGGCCGCTCCTGCGCAACAAGCGGCCGATCGTGCAGGAGAGCTACGCGGCTGACATGGTCTACCAGCAGGTTTTGCGAAAGGTGGGAAAAGAGAGCGCCACGAGCGAAGGCTTGCGGATTTACACGACGATCGACTCGACGATTCAGAAGCAAATCGAGACGACGCTGCGCGCGCAGTTGGCCGGAATCGAGCAGCGGCCGAATTGGGAGCACCAGACCTTTGCGCAGTACGACCAAATCTTCCGCGCAGCGGGCCGGCAACCGACAAATGCCCAGGGCAAGCGGTTGGAACCGGAGTATCTCCAGGGCGCAGCGGTGATGCTGGAAAATGCGACCGGCGGAATCATCGCCATCATGGGCGGCCGGGACTTCCAGCACAGCCCGCTCAACCGCACCACGCAGGTGCAGGTGCCGCCCGGGACGGCGTTCAAGCCCCTCGTGTATGCGGCCGCTTTTGAGAAGGGCTTCTTCCCAGGCACCGCGTTGCAGGACACCGTGCTCGACAACACCAAGGTGATGATCGGCGGAACGACCGGCATCCTCGGTGAATGGGGACCTGAGCGGGCGGATAATCGCTTCGAAGGCACCATCTCCGCTCGTGCCGCACTCGTGAAATCCAAGAATGGCGCCACTGCGCGGCTGGGCATGATGACCGGCAGCGAGCAGGTGCTGGAACTCGCCGAAGACGCAGGCATTACCGCGCAGCTCGCGGCGTATCCAAAGACCTATTTGGGCGGCAGTGAAGTGGCGCCGATGGATTTGACGCTCGCCTACACGATGTTCCCGCGCGGCGGGACGCGTCCGGCGAAACCGTTCATCATTTGGAAAATCGAGGACAAAGAGGGCAAGGTGCTCTTCCAGGAAAAGCCGGAGAGCGTGCCGGTCATCAAGCCCACCACCGCCTATGAAATTCACAGCTGCCTTGCGCAGGTGCTCGATCAGGATGGTTCGGGTGAGCGCGCGAGCCTCGAATTGGGCCTGAAGAAATACCCGCTCGGCGGCAAAACGGGCACTGCCTACAACTTCACCGATCTTTGGTTCTGCGGATATAGCAGTGAAGTCACCTGCAGCGTTTGGATCGGCTTCGATCAGCAGCGGGGCAAGCCGAAGCGGTCCGTTTTCCGCGGCGCGTTCAGCAAAGACATCGCGCTGCCGGTTTGGGCGGAGGCGATGAAAGCCAGCTTCGACAAATACAAGCCGAAGGAAATCGAGCAGCCGAACGGGCTGATCCGCGTGGAAATCTGCCGCGCCAGCGGAGGCTTGGCCTGCAACAAGTGCGTGGAAAACGGGCTTCGCACGACCTACTTCGAAATGGCGACCGAGGAACAGGCCCCGAAGGATCCGTGCCCGGTGCATAGTGGAATCGTTCCGCAGGTGGCACGCGTTGCATCAGCGGATGGCGCAATGCCGGCGAGGGTCATCGTGGCGGAAGGATTGAAGCCGATTCAGATCTCTCAGCCCATCATCGTTGGCGGAAAAGATCCGTACGGCTCCGACGAAGCGGTCGCTCGCATGTTGCAGCTGGCGAAAGTCGGGCCGGCCATCGCGCCGCTAAACTCTTCGAATGAGCTTCCGGTCGTCGACCCGAACGCGCCGACGCAGCCAGTCGCGCCCGCGCCAATCCCCGTCGTTGCGCCGCCAGTTCCAAGCTCCGACGTGAAGCTGGATCAGCCGGAATCGATCAAGTTTTAGCGACGCTGGGCGGCTACCGCGCCGCTGTATCCCGCTTGCGCTTAAGGAAGGGGTCGCTCGTCACGATTGCGGTGATCAGGGCGGACATCTTGTTGTCGCCGACCTTCGTTGCGGTAACGAGTTGGTCTAGGGCGGTCTTGTCGTACCGTTCGAGGCCGCGGCCGAGCGCGTAGGTCAGGAGCTTCTCAGAGAAGCCGCGCAGGAATTTCTCGCTCTGCACGTAGTCGCGCAGTTCGTTGAAGCCGCTCAGCTTCTTGCCGCCGGGCAAAACGGATGACGTGTCGATCGGCTGGCCATTGTCCTCCGTCCGCCACGTGCCGATGGCGTCGAAGTTCTCCAGGGCGAAGCCCACCGGATCGATCTTCGCATGGCAGCCGGCGCAATCTGGATTCTGCCGGTGTTGTTCGAGGCGCACACGCAGGGGCGCATTCTTATCTACTTTCGTTTCTTCCAGTGGAGGAACGTTCGCGGGTGCCGGTGGCGGCGGGGTGCCAAGGATCTGCTCGAGCACCCACTTCCCGCGCACGACAGGCGATGTGCGCGTGGGCATCGAAGTGGCGAGCAGCACGGAGGCCTGCGAAAGCACGCCTCCTCGCGGGGAATCGGGCGGCAGTTGCACGCGCTGGAACTTGTCGCCCTTCACGCCCTGGACGCCGTAGTGCTCGGCGAGACGTTGATTAAGATACGTGAAGTCCGCCTTGATCAGCTCGTAAACGGTATGGTCGTTGCGAACGATGTCGTCGAAGAACAGGCGCGACTCTTCCTTCATCGATTCGCGCAAACCGCCATTGTATTTCGGAAACTTCGTCCGATCGATCTCGATCTCCCCGATCGCGCGGATCTGCAGCCATTGGCTGGAGAAGTTCCGCGTGAAGGCATCGGCCCGCCAGTCCTTGAGCATCCGCTTCACTTGCTGCGGGAGCTGCTTGGTCAATTCACCGCGCGAGGCGAGGTCGAACAGCTCACGATCGGGCATTGAAGACCACAGGAAGTAGGCGAGGCGCGCGGCTACTTCATATTCGTTCAAGTTGCGGATTTCGCCCGGTTTGAGCGCGTCGGGATCCAGCTCCCAACGGAAAAGGAAGTGGGGCGAGCAGAGCGCCGCCTGGACGCCCACACCGATCGCTTCGGTGAAAGGCGCGCCATCCGTGCGGGCCTGGTCGGACAACTTCGAGAGCCGCTCCACTTCCGCTTCCGAAACCGGCCGGCGGTAAGCCTTCGTGGCAAACGCCCCGAGCAGTTCGCGGGTCAGCTTTGCCTCCTCGCCTGCTGCGGGCAGGCGCGTGAAAATGCGTCGGAAACTCTCCGGGGCTTCCTGTTTCACGTGCAGCGGGCCCACAATCTCCACGCCCGTGAGGAATACATTCCGATCGCCGCGCATCTTCGGATCGGGATGCTGGCTCTCATTGTAATTGTTGAGGTAAGCCGCGGAGAGTTTTTGCGTGCCGGACTTCGCCGTCACCTTCACTTCGTAGATGCCCGGCTTCGCGCGTTCTTTCACGTCGAACTCCGCGACTTGCTTGCCGTCGAGCGCGACGGCGACTTTCGGCAGATCCGGCCCGGCGAGCTCTCCATACAGCGAGAACTTCAGCAAATACTCGCCATCGCCCTTGAACTGAACATCCGTCGTTCCCTGGCCTTCGCGGAAGAAGCCGAGCACCGCGTTATCCTGGATTTGCACCGCCTGGCTGTCCGTCGAGCGGAACGACTTCATCTCTACGCGGTATGACGGAGGACCTTGCTTATCGTTGGCGATTGCCCGCGTGGTGATCTCGTCCGCCGCCCGGAGATACTTCTCCATCAGCAGCGGCGGGAGGCTCAGCGCCTCGGCAATTGTATCGAAGCCATAGGCCGTCTCGTCCTGCGGAAACTCACTTGGGTTGAAATCCACCGCGAGCAGATCGCGGATCGTGTTGCGATATTCCTCGTTGTTCAGGCGCCGCAAGGTCACGCGCCCGGGATTCTTCGTGGCAGCGTCTCCCGCAGTCAGTTGCTCGTCCACCCAATGGATAAAGGCCTGCCGCTGCGGCTCGCTCGGCTGCGGTTTGTCCTCCGGCGGCATTTCGCGGTTCTCCACGAGTTCCACGACTTTCTCCCAAACTTTCCGCTCGGCCATGATGTCCGCCTTCGCCACATGCGGCTCGAAGTTAAAGTCCCCCTTGGTCTTCTCCGCGTTGTGGCACTTTACGCAGTAGTCGCGAGCAAACTGCGGCAGTTGCTCTTTTTTGAATGCCGGCTCGGCCCGCAGCACGAGGGCGGAGGCCAGGAGCAGAGCAGTGGGCAGATGGCGGAAAATCATCGCAGGAAAATATACGAGCCACGGGAACAACGCTTAGGCTCTTTAGTTGCGCAAGGACGCGACCGCGCCCTACATCGAGCCCTTCGGGACGTATTCCCGTTTGCCTCTCAGGCGGAACCAGTTGTTTAGCGTTTTCCGCCATTTGTCGCGGAAGCTGAGCAGTTGCTCGTGACGCTGCCCGCCCTTCACCACGGCCTTCACCACGTTTTGGACGGAAAGCTCGTGCATCTCGAGGATCATGTGACTCGTGCCGATCGCCGCTTCGTGATGCGCGTCGCTCCCCGCGATCATCGGGAGCCGCCGGCTCTCCGCGTATTCCTTCGCAAACGCGTTGTACTTCGGAAAGGAGATCGCCGCGTTGAAAACCTCGATCGCGTCGATGTTGTTCAACCTCGCCAGCACCGGCTCGCGAATGCCGGCGCGAAACTTGTCGTAAGGATGCGCCGGGATAGCCAGGCCGCCGGCCTCATGGATGGCCGTGGCGACTTCCGCGGCGGGGCGTCCCTTCATGTTGGGCAGCACGGTGCCGATGCAAAGCATGTGCCCTTCATCCGTCGACACTTCGACGCCGGGCACGACGAGGAAGCCGTCCACCGGCTGCCCATCCCGTCGCGCCAACCCCTGGTCCACCATGTAATGGTAGGCGTCGCACGTGTTGTGATCCGTAATCGCAA
>CBHXZU010000169.1:0-9731 GCA_966125105.1 uncultured Prosthecobacter sp. | reverse complement strand
TGAACGTTCGAAGGTCGCCGTGTGTCTCCGCGCCCCAAACGCGACTGATACCCCGCTTCCCTTGTATGACCGACCTATCGAACCCCATCGACCCCGAGTTTGAAGAAATGGTAATCGAACACGTGAACGAATGCCTCGCCGCACTCGTGACGCGTGAGAGTGACACAGCCCTACTTGCAGCCGTCGATTCCGTTCGCGGCAGATTGAAACGGCGACACTGCTATCGTTGCCCCGCCAACCGCCAATTACTCGGCGATTCATAATTGCTCGCCGGGGAGGATGGAATCCGCCCATCCTCCCCGTGCTAAACGAAAGCCATGAAGACCCTCGCCGCGTTCCTCTCCCTCACCGCTGCAACCTTCACCGCGCACGCCCAGCTTGCGCCCCAAGCGCTCAAGCCGAAACCCGCGCCGGCCGCGGAGCCGAAGCGAATCGAAGTGCCAGCCGGGCCAGTCGTGCCCGTCCAGACCATTCGCTATTACGAAGGCCGCGTGCAGTCGGTCACCGCGGGTGGCGCACTGATCCACTGCGAATTTCCGAACTACCAGCGCAACCCGAAAGGCACACAGCAATCTGAGATCGTTGGAACGTTCTTTCTGCGCGTCGGCAGCGAAAACCTGTCCGACGACGCGAAGATCGGCTTCTACGCGTTCGAGCAAGGGACATTCGCCTACAGCACATTCTTTGGCGGCAAACGCGTCCGCGCTCTCACCTACTTCGCCGCCAAAGAAGACTACAGCCGGAGCCCATCACCCGACGCGCCCGGCACCGCTCCACGCTCGAAAAGCCCCACGCCTGGACTCACCGGCACCGCGCTCGATCGCCGCCCCGACCGCTGAAGTTTCGTTGGGCGCGTGTAAAACCGCGTGTAGATTGCGTAAGCGGCTGTAAATCAGGCGGTGAACGGCTCCCTCATAACCTGAAGGTCGTAGGTTCAAATCCTACCCCCGCAACCACTTCAAGCAGAGGTGGTTACGCTGCTCCAAGTGGTCCGGTTGACACCTCTCTCGGTGGTGTGCATGACAAAAGCATGACAAAGTCCGGGAGAAAGGCTCCCGGAAAGAAGGTTCACCGCGTGAAGTTCGGTTCTGCCGTGGTCCCCGTCTATGAGGGTCGCGTTCGTGGCGCAACGAGGTTCACAATGGCGTGCTACTCAGAAGGCCGTCGTATCCGTCGAACCTTCGCGAGTCTCGACGCCGCGATCCGGGAAGCACGCGAGGCAGCCGCTCAGATCCAGAACGGCCTCGCTCGGGCAACCGATCTCAGCGTGGCTGACCGCGATACTTTTCGCGCCGCGCAAGCCATACTGCAGGAACTCCGAATGCCTTTGCTTTCGGCGGTGGAGGAATACGCCCGGTGCCGGAAGCTGCTCGGCGAAGCTCCGCTCCTACCGGCGGTCCAAGAATACTTGCGGAGGACCCGTGGCGTGCGGCTCGGCGCGACGGTGCCGGATGTGGTGAAGGAGTTTTTGGCAGCGAAGGAACAGGATGGCGTCAGTCGGCGTTACCTGAACCAACTTGGCAGCGACGTGAACCGGTTTGCAGCAGCCTTTCCCGGCCCGATCCTGCACGTGAAGTCCGAGCAGATCGACCAATGGCTGCGAAGCCTCGGTGTCGCTCCCCGGACACGCAACGGAATGCTGACTGGACTGCGGACGCTCTTCACCTTCGCCAAGAGCCGCTCCTACCTCTCCAAGAACGAAGTCACCGAGGCGGATTCGCTCGCCAAGGCGAAGGTCGGCGACACGGACACGGAGATTTTCAAGCCGGCCGAAATGCGTGCCTTGATGAAGGCAGCGCCGAGCGAGGTCGTCCCCTATCTGGCCATCGCTGCATTTGCCGGTTTGCGGCCGGCCGAAATCGAGCGACTCCATTGGAGCGCAATCAATCTGCAACGAAAGATCATCGAGGTCCGGGCAGGGCAGGCCAAGACCGCTTCCCGCCGAATCGTCCCAATCAGCGACAACTTGGCCGCATGGCTCACGCCTCATGTGGGCACTGGCCCGGTCACACAGAACGAAACTTACCGAGAGGTAACAGTCCTCGCTACGAGGCTGGAGATAAAGTGGCCGCGGAACGTATTGCGTCACTCCTTCATCAGCTATCGGCTGCCGCTCGTGAAAAGCGCCGAGCAAGTGGCCCTGGAGGCTGGGAACTCCCCCGCGATCATTTTCAAGCACTACCGAGAGCTCGCCACCGAAGAGGAGGCACAGGAGTGGTTCGGAATTGTTCCTCACCGCGCTTGCGCAGAGTAGAATTTCCAGGGAGCGGATTCCGTTGGTATTCTTCAATGGTCGAATGCCACGCCGCCGCGACCCGCTGCCGGAAGATCAAAGTGAACTCATGATGCTGTGCCGTGCAGGCAGGCTCTTTGCCGTGGAAGAATGGATCCGCTCGGGGAAGCGGATTCAACCGGAACCGGGCTTTTATAGCCGTACCCCTTTTGGCGCGGCAGTGGCGACCGGCTTTCACAGTCTCATCGAAGTGCTACTTCGCGCAGGAGTCGACCAGCAGGAGAAAGATCACGCGCTGAGAACCGCGCTGGATTCTAATCGCTTGGACTTGATCGAACTGTTGGCGGAATACGGTGCGGATTTGCGAGTGATCGGTCCTGATCTGGTCATTTGGCGACGAAATCCAATCATCACGATGTGGTTCATCGATCGCGGCCTGGACATGGAGAAGGGATGGCCCATCGCCCACGCGTTCAAAAACAAGCATCGCGATTTCCTCGGCGTGTATATGTCGATCCGAGACAAGATCCCCACCGCGCGACATCAAGCGAATATGGCGCTTCGGTTCCACGCGATGGCAGGGAACCTGAAATGGGTTTCACTGCTGCTTTGGGCAGGAGGCGATCCCCGTGCAGAGGTGCCCTGCCTGGAGAACAAGAACCCGGAACAATGGTGCAGTTCGGCACTCGAGGAAGCAGTCATCCACAGCCGATTCGAAGTTCTTAAGAAAATCGGCATTGATCCGTCTCGGGACAATCCGTCGAACCTGCTTGCGAAATGCTGGATGTGCCGCGACCAGAACGTGGTGCGGCTGCTGCTCGACGCCGGGGCTGATCCTAATTCCGGCGAGGGCGATGACTACGGGATGCGTGCACTGATGCGCAATTTCGAGTTGGCACTCGACCCTATGTTCAGCCACCGCTCACCGGAGGTGCCCCTCGCCTGCTTGGAGCTTGCGGCGGCTCGGGGCGGTCGGTGGCAACCACAATCCCCGGATGATTACCGGACACTACGGCGTAGCCTGATGCAGGCGTCTCCATACACATCGATTCAATTCTTAAATCGACTCGTGAAGGCAGAGGTATTCACCGGGGATGTGTTCAAAGAACTAATGAAAACTCCGCGAATGCGCGAGCTTTTGCAGACGACCGCTCCTGGGTCCGTCGCACTCCGACAATTGGCGGCGGTGGTCCCGGCAAGAAAGCGGATGACTCGGTCCGATCGTCGTTGTGAACGGTAACGTGGACTCGGTATCGCCATTTCGAAGTCCATAACTCGTGGGCGTGCGTCAAACACAGCCTGCCAGAATGGAGGCGATGACATGCCGATACGGACGCTGAATGCCGCGTGCGTCGTAATTACTGTAGACCTTGCCTGCGAGGTCGGATCGATCCTCTGCCTGCCAGATCAGATTGGGAAAGGCTGCGTAGGTTGGGATGGTTGCGTGCAGCTGCGAAAGCAGCACGTCGGAATGCAGTAGGTGCGCCGAGTTTCGCGCTGCGCCTCGCATGATTTTGCGTGCGGCGAGAAAGTGCGGCGCCCGGATTGCACAGGCATGGAAGTCAAACGCCCTGGCAACGCGGACCAACCCCGGTGAGACTGGCTTCGGCGTCTCGCAATGCTGGCAGCCGAAGTAGAAAATGCCCCAGTCGTCCGGGAGTTCTATCGCAGCCATGCGCTCGGAAAATTCCGGATGGAACGCCAGATCATCTTCGAAATAGAGCAGCGAAGGAGCGCGCTCACGTTCCGCCAATCGGAGAGCAAGGCGTTTGGTAAGTGCGCACGAGCGTTTGCGCAGACTCCGAAACCCACGGTGCTCGCGAATGGATTCGACCGAAACCGGATTGATCCAACGCGCACTCAGGCCGAGTGCAGTCAGTTTCGGGAGCAATGCTGCACGGCGGTCCGCCCGTTCCGGCAGGCTAGCGAATACCCGGAATGGGAATGCTTCTGGGGCGTTCACGCACCTTCGCTCATTGGCCGCCAGCCGAGTCGCTCCCGAGCCATCCGAAGGAAGGCGACGCGTTCGGAGGTATGGGTCCGTCGACGATAAAGGCTGAAGTCATCCGGCAACTCGGCGTCGATCAGCCGCTCGCTGGCCCGGTCCGGGCGATACACCAGGCAGGGTCGACCTTGCAGTTGCATCCCGACACACAGCACCAGGTCGTCAAATTGGATTTGGGCGGGGCGCCACTCGGCCGGTAGCCGCCAAAGTGTTTCGGCTACGCAGGGAAGCGCTGCCGTTCGGGTAAGATATCCGCGAATGATGAGATCAACTGGTTGCACATCCCCTGCGCCGGTTCGAATATCGCGATAGCTGTATTCAAGCGCTGGAGACAGCGAGCGCCCCACTTCGCCAATCACACCGAATTCCGACCGCGCAGCTGCAACGGCGAGCATGCGACGCACTGCATCTGGGCCAACCATAAAATCATCGTCGACGAAGAGCGTGAACTCGTCGCGGTATGCCAGCAGCGGAATGTAGCGGTTGAATCCGCCGAAGTTCTCACCCAGGCGCATTACCCGGTCAGCCAGATCGAAACCCGTCGTTGGCCGAAAATCCTCGGACGGCGCCGCATCGATGACCGTAATGCGAGCAAGCGTATGACTCTGTCGGCGCAGCGCGGTGAGAACTGGGAGGAGATTCTTCGGTCGGCGGTGCGTCACGACGACGGCTTCAACTGTAGGCGGCTTCATTGGTTCAGAACGTGACAGCTATGGTCTTCCCGGAAGTGTCGAACCCACTGCTCGTGGCGGCACCGTGCCGCTCGCCAACGAGCGACACCACTTGCGGCCAGGTGGAGACGAACCGTGCGTGGCCCTCCGGGAAGTCACGCGCGAGCCGTTGCTCTGCACGCTCGATCCACGCACTCTCGCGCTTCGCGCCCCCGGTCAGGTGCGCGTAGCCGGCCTTTGCCACCCGCTTCCGATTCGGCGCCAGCGGAAGCAGTGTGCCGACTTCAACACCGACTCGCCGCGAAAAGACGCCGAGCTGATATTGCTCGACGATCATCGACGTGACGGTGCCGTTGAGCGAGCAGCCGCGAAACTTCCGAGCGAGGTCGAGTCCCGCCCACGCATAGGCGCGCACGAGCGCCGCGTCGTTGCCTCCGAGCAGGCCGCCATTGTAGGCAATGCCGCCGGGCGTAAATCCAGCGAGGGCCTGCGCCGCCAGCATTTCGCGCGAGGTGTAATAGTGGAGGAAATCTGGCGACTGCGCGATGAGACGGTTCCGCGTGAGCCGCTTCGGCAAGGGCTTGAAAAGCAAAACATCGCCGTCGAACTGCACGAATGGCTTCTCCTGCAACGCACAGGCGACAAGTTTGCCGAGCGCCCAGATGTGGGTGAGTCCATCGGCGGGCCATTCCTCGAGCGCCGTGGAGATTTGCGTGAATGGCCATCCAAGTCGCGCGGCAATTTCAGCACCGAGCTTGTCGGTGATGAATTCGGTCTCTACGAATGCCCGCGCCGCGAGATTCACCGCGAGCGTTTGAATGAGCATCGGACCTCGTTGCGCAACGAACATCGGCGTGCGGGTCCACAGGCTCATCACGCCGCGGAGACGGCTCGGTTGGTGGACGGATTTTGGAGAAGGCAGGTCGCTCACAGCAGGAAGCCGCCAAGCGGTGGTGCCGCGACGAATCGCGAACCGGCTTGCGGGGTTACTGGAGGCGGCCTGTCAATTGGAACGAAATGGGCGATGCGCTCGATGGGGACGGCGAGTTCGAGGGCCTGGCCATCGCGGCGCACGATACGGCGGATGACCGCTCCGCGTGGCGCGAACGTCGTGGGTAGCCGCCGGCAGTTCAGCCAGCGAATGCACAGATGAAACGGATGATGCCACGGCAACGCGGCGAACGCGTGCAGATGGACGGTGCGATCAGTAGCGTCCGAAAGCGCCGCCGCGAAGCGTTCCGCCATTTGCAGGCGCACTATTACGATCACGTCGATGTCCGCGCCTGGCCATTCTTCTCCGCGAGCGACTGAACCGGCGAGGCCGACGGTGCCGAGCCGATGCTTTGCCGCGAGATCCGCGATCAGTGCGCCGAGGTCAGAGACTCGATCCTTCATCGACAGTTTTCTCGAAGCTGCAATCCGGGTCTTCGGTTTCGTTGCTCTCGCTCTCACCGAACATCTTCAACGAGTCCGGCTGAAGGTTGCTCGCGTCGCCGTTGCTCACATCCACAGTGACGGAGCCGGGCGGAAAAATTGGTATGTCCCCTTCCGTGTGCACGCCATCGGGTCGAGTGTTGTTCGTCCAATGAATCTTCGGATCGCCCTCGTTCACATCCACCGGCGTGAGCTTCGCCGACTTGCCCGCGCCGTCCTCGGGGTTCACTGCGTATTGCCCGTTCACGCTGTAGCTCGCGTTGTAGGTGTAGCCGTCTTCAGTATCTCCGCTCGGGCCTTCGTGATTGCACGACTTATCCTCAGTCACGGTGCCATACCACGACGCTCCGAATACAAGGCAGTAGGGCTCGAATTTGTGGCTTCCGCTGCCATTGTAATGCGTGAGCGGTGCGTTGCCCGGGGCGCCGTAGTCCGCGGCGTAGGTAATCGTACCACCGGGATTGACCGGGACATTCTTGAACTCGAATCCGCCAGAGTAGCCTGGATGCGCGGTGCCGAGTTGCGGCGACTGCGTGCCTGGTCCCGAGACGCGCAAGGCACCAACACCGGCAGGCCCGCCGGCGATGGAGACATTTACATAAACGGTGCAGGTCTGCGGCGGCTGGATAAAGCACGTCGGACCGTCTGGGCTGATGTCCACGAACACTTCAACGGTGACTGTCGGCACGTCCGGCTGCGGCGGATTGGGCGGCGGGCCGGGCGGCTTCGGCGGGACGGGCGGCTGTGGGCCGCCACCACCGCCGCCGGGCGGCCAACCGCCGCCACCACCTCCTGTGCCGCCTCCGCCTCCACCAGTTCCGCCGCCACCGCCGCCGGTTCCACCTCCTCCGCCGTCGCCACCATCGTCTCCACCATCGCCGTCGTCGCCCCTACCGTCACCGTCATCATCTGGCGGTTCCGGTGGACGTGGCGGATCGGGCGGCTTTGGCGGATCGGGCGGATCAGGCGGCTGCGGACCGTCCGGCCATACCTCGTCGGTCCAATCGTGCGCGAAAAACTCAGCCGAGCCAAAGTCCCACTGCTGCACGACACGCCGGTCGAAAGGTTGTGTCTCCCACATCGGCTGCGTGATGAGCCAGACATAGCTCTCGAACGTCAGCCATTTGCGCCACGCATCGCGTCGAACCGCTGTGCCGCTGCGCGCGAGCGTGCGTGCCTGAAACCAATCGAGGCCGGTCATAGCGTGTCGGGGATGAGGTCGCGCGCGACTTCGACGAGAAACGTGCGCGTGGTGTTGCGCAGAAACGGCGGCCCAACCTGTGGGTCGTAATTGTTGAGCGCGACCCACTCGAACTCGCCGAGCGCATTGAAGAGTGTGCCTGCGTCTTCCTCGTAGTTGGTGAGCGCGCTCGTGAGTTCCGGGCTGTCGAGCTTCATGTGGAGCCGAAAGGCCGTCTGCTCGCCTTCGCCGACCTTGCGCCAATCATGGCCGTCCACGAGCACGTTCTCCGGCTCCAGTTCTTTCAATGCGAAGCGCAGCGCTGCGAGTTCGATGTCTGCGACCACGCCACCTTTGAGGAACGTGATGTGGAAGACGAGATCGTCGCCGCGCTTGGTCCAGAAGAGCGGGCCTTTGTCCTTCGTGTTCGCATCGCCGAAGTTCTGCGGGTTCAGCGACACGAGCTTCGTGAGCAGATCGATATAGATTTCGAGCACGCCCGAGGGCCGCACGTTGCCGCTTGGCTCGATCCCGAACGTGAATACGACCGGATCGCTTACGCCGTCCGCGTTCCCCGCTCGCAGCGCGACGACAAACACGCCGGGCAGCGTCGCCGCACCGGAAATTTTGCCCGTTGGTACGTTCAGCGTCAGCCCCGGCGGCAGTGGCGAAGAATTCCAGAACGTCGGCGAGTTCGTCGCATATGGCTGGAACGCGAACGTCTGCCATTGGCGATAGCCGAGAACGCTCTGCGTGGTGTTGATGACGGGCGCGGCCATTTATCCGACCTCCGCTTTGGCCTCGGTCATCGCGGCAAAGACGTAGCCTTTCGCGCCGCGCACGCTGTTCTCGGTATCGAAATGTACCAACCGCGCACGGATGACGAAGCTCGGCGACGCTGGCGCAACGCTCGCAGCCTGCCATGTCGCGTAGAGAAGCCGCTCGGCTGTCAGCACGTTATCGAGGGAGCGTTTGATGGCCGCGCCGAAGTGATGCTTGAGCTTCAGCCCGGTGACGATGATGCGCTGCGCAAGAACGGGCGTGGATTGCCAGACGATGTTCTCGAGATTTTCGGCGACGGGCGCGGGTGCGGTCTGACCCGGCGCGCTGCCGACTTCGATGACGACCAGAAGCTGGGCGCTCGTGGTTGCTACCAGGAGCTGAAGTTCGAGATCGAACCCGAGCGAGAAAATCGCGCCCGGCTTCCACATCGCATCGTTGATGTGCAGCAGAAACAGCTCACGCTCGAAGTCCAGCGGGTAGAACGAATTGGTCTGAGCGGCGCGACTGAGCCGATACCACACGCGCCCGTCGCTGCCGGCGAAGCCGAGGGGTTCGAGATAGCCGCCGCGACGGCCGAGTCCACCTGGCACAAGCAGCGGCGTGTTGGTCGTGTTTCGGAACACGTTGCCCGCATTCGGCTCCGGGCGTGGCAGCGGCACGGCAATGGGCACGACCGTCGCATCGTGAATGGCAGGAAGCAGACCGGGCGCGCGTGGCAGCTTTTCGGTTTTGCCTTCGGCCAGTTCCTTCACATTGAAGTTCGCAGGCAGCCGCGCGCTTGGAAACACGTCGATGAAATCTGGGATCTCGATCTCCTGCGGTTCGCCGTTCTCGCGGGCGCCGAAGAAATTTGGCGTTGGCAGCAGATCTTCAATAGCTTCCAGCCGCGCGTAAATTCCAGCGAGCGCATCGAGGAGTCCGACGATTTGCGCGATGGTGTGCGTGTGTGCGAGGAATGCACTGCGCGGTCCGGCGCTCGAGATCACAAGGGCGAGACTGCCGGGCGCGGGGGCCGGTTCGTTCACCGGGAAGTCGAGCGTGAGTTCGTTCGCGCTCGCGATGGTCGCGTCGAAACCGTCGATCACTTTTCCCGCCGCCTTGTTCTGCCGCACCGTCAAATGGAACGCCTCGGTGCCGAGATTGTGCGGGAACGAGAACGAGTGCGCCTCGCCATCGCCGAACACGCAGACGTAGTGCTGCACGCCGAAGATGATTTGGTCCGGCGTGAACGGGATGTAGTCGCGCGGCTGCGGCGGGCGCAGCCAATCGGTACGCGGCACCGTCGCGAGTTCTTCCCAAATCTGTTCGCGCACCACTTTCACCGGCTGCTGGAAGAGCGTGATGAGACGTCCCGGCACCGCGGGATCGGCAATGTCTTCGCCGCCCTCGACGATCTCCACCTCGGCCTCGAACGGCACTTCGATC
>CBHXZU010000168.1:0-9818 GCA_966125105.1 uncultured Prosthecobacter sp. | reverse complement strand
AGTTTTCCACTGACTCTCCAGGATGATGTGCGGATCAACGATTAGGAACGAGTAGCGCCCCGTTTGCTCGCTCTTCTCGACGCTCTCGAAAAGAAACGTGTAGCCGCCGTCGTCAAGCTTCGCGAAGGCGCTCACGGGCGTCTCCGCGTCGGCGATGAGTTCGGTATAAACCGGAACAAGATTCCCCTGCTTTGTCAGTTCTCGGAACTGCTCAATGCCCGGGGTGAAATGGGTGGTCATGATTTGAATGGGTTGCTCGGACACCCGGTCGTTTCGGCACACTCCGCCGCAGGCGCATGCATCTCCCTGGACGTTGGATGTTGAACGTTGAGCCGAGCGTAGCGAGACGGACCCTCCGTTCGAATTCGAGAATATGGGTCAAAGTTGGACGTTGTGGGCGACTCAGCGCCCATAGGTTTTCGCCGCGTCAAAGAGCGGCTGTTCTTCAATGGGTTTGGGCTGACCTTGCGAATCGAGCTCCTGGTAGAAGCACGACTCATAGCCGGTGTGACACGCGCCTCCGGTCTGCTCCACTTCGAAGAGCAGCGTGTCCTTGTCGCAGTCCACACACCATCGCTTCACTTTCTGCACATTCCCGCTCGTCTCCCCCTTCAGCCAATACTTCTGCCGGCTGCGGCTGAAGTAAACCATCATGCCTTTCTCGAGCGTCATGCGGATACTCTGCTCGTTCATCCACGCCATCATCAGGACGCGCTTGGTCACGGCGTCTTGGACGATCGCGGGGATGAGCCCGTCGGCATTAAACTTGAATTGGCTGATCATGGATTTCGGAGAAAAAGAAAAACCCGACGATTCCTGGTGAATCATCGGGCCGTTGAAGTTCGACGCACAGTGGCGACGACCGCTCCGCTGTGAAAGCGGAGCTGGCCCGTCAGATATGCCACCAGCGCCAATGAAGTGTCATGGAAGTTTGCGAGATAAGCGACGCTCCTGCGTTCAGCAAATGAAATCTTCATAAGGCTCGACCCGGGCATTCTCGCAAATGCACCAGGATCGCTTCATTGTTCCCGCCGCCCTGGGCATTGGCCCGAGCGAAAAATCGCGCTCGCAACTTCCCACCGTCGAACTGGCAACACAACGCGCTGCCCCTAAATGGGACCGCGCGCCGCCCGGCCAACGAATCAGCGACAAGGCCGGGTCCTGTGGTTGACCCCGCGGTGAGTTGGCCGGGCGCGCATGCGCCAACAAACCAATACAAAGTATGAAAAACACTATCCTAGCTTTGAGCTGTGCCGTTCTGGTGGCAGGCAGCGCGATCGGCGCTGAGGTCATCACTTCTACAACCAGCGCCGGAACTATCAGTGAATACACACCGGGGACGACATTCGTCGTAAAGGAATCTTCCGGCCCGGTGCAATACCGTTACGGCAAGAAGGTGACCTATGTCACCCGCAGCGGTCGCGTCCTTACTGATGACGACGTGCGGACTCACGTGCGCGTGGGCCGTCCGGTGCGCGTTCATTACGATATGGATGACGACCATCGCGTGATCAACAAGGTCGAAGTCGACGACGACGGCGACGTGGATCGCGACAACGACGACGATTAAGCGCGGCCGCAATAAAGGCCGGCAGCTCTTGTGCCCCGCTCTGCGCAAGTGGAGCGGGGCCTCCTTCTTTCAGAGGTCAGGGGGTCAGAGTCAGCTCGCGGGCGCGGACGCGCCACCGTTGTCCTCCAGGCGATGCGCTGCGTCTTCTTTCAGCGCGGCCTCTTCATCCTTGGCGAGGTAACGGGCGCCGATCAGCCAGAGGACGCTCGCCAGGACCATCATCAGCGAGACGGACATGAATGCCACATCCCACGAAGTGTGGTGGGCGATCCAGCCGATGAGTGGCGGTGAAATCGCGTCACCGAGCGCGTGGACGAGGAAGATGTTCAAGGCAAACGCGGTCGGGCGCATCCGGGAGGAGGTCACATTCGCCAAGGCAGTGTTTGCCGGACCGGTATTGAAGAAGAGGAAAAAGACCGCGCCAAAAACGGCGATCCACGCGTAGGGGAAATCCAGCCACATCATCCCCAAGGTGCACGGAAAGGCGAGCGCGATCGCGATGCCGGACACGGCGAAATACGAACCACGCCAGCGCGCGCGCAGCTTATCTCCGAGCCATCCACCCAGGATCGTCGAGATGAAGCCCGCCGTTACAACGGTGATGCCGAAGGTGAAGTTCACCTCGCCCAGGATCTTGTTCTGCTGGTCGATTAGGTACTGCGACGGCGCGGCGAGCACGGTCTCGACCGCCTGGAGGGGCTTCAGGCCGCGATCGAGCATAATGCGATCGAGCATGTACTTCGGGATCCAGAACGAGATGCCGCCGATCGCGAACGTCATGGCCGTCATCGCGGCGGAGTTCAGCAGGTAGGAGGGTATCTTCAGCAGCGTGCGCGCGTCCTTTACGAAAGAACGCTTCGCTTGTTCGGCGGAAGCGAGGACGCGCGGAGGCTCCCTTCGCGTCAGACACAGCGCGGCAAGGATAAGCCCGGGAGGCACCACCCAGTAGAAGGCGTGCCGCCAGTTCTTGAATGTATCGATCATCCACCCGCCGTAGACGTAGCCGAGCGCGCTTCCCACGGGTATGGCGAGGTAGAAGAGCGACATCACTTTTCCACGTCGCTCGATCGGGAAATAATCGGCGATCAGCGCGGGCGCCGCTGGTCCGTAACCCGCCTCCCCAAAGCCCACGAGAATCCGCGAGACCACCAAGAGCGCGAATGTCGTGGACAGGCCGGTCATTCCGCTGGCCATGCTCCAGATCGTCACGCTGATCGCAATGATCCACCAGCGCGACATTCTCTCGGCAAGCCGCCCGCAAATCGGCGCGCCGATCATGTAGGCGTAGAGGAAAGCCGACGCGAGCAGGCCGCTTCGTTCCGCAGTCAGGCCAAACTCCGCGCTGAGCGGCGGCTCCACCGCGGCGAGCACTTGCCGGTCGATGTAGTTGAACAGGTTGATGACCAGCAGCAGGGCAAGGGCGCGCTTTGCGCCGGGTCTCGCCTGGGTAATCGCGATCTGGTCAGCCATGCCGCGCGTAGCAAAGGGAAGACGTGCATGCGGCGCAATGAGGAACGGCTATTTTTCCGCCTCTCGCACCGGAAAATCAGAGATTCCTTGGCCTTTTCGCACTCGATGCTAAGCGGCGAGTGATGCAGTCCTCTCCGCACCCGCGATTTTCCGAATGGCTTTTCCGCCTTATCGGCACGGCGATCGCGCGGATCATCTACAAGGTGACCACTTTTGGCGCGGAGAGATTGCCGGAGGGCGGCTTCCTCCTCCTGCCAAACCATCTCACCTGGGTCGATGCGCTGATTCTGCAGGTTGCCTGCCCGCGGCCGATTCGTTTCGTGATCTGGGAAGACTTTTACCGCGACCGCCGTCTCGCGCCGATGCTCCGACTTGTAGGAGCATTGCCGGTGTCCGACCGACGCTCGAAGGATTCGCTGAAAGCCGCAGTGGAATTGATCCAGCAGGGGGAAATCGTCTGCATCTTCCCTGAAGGCGAACTTTCCCGCACCGGCTCCCTGCTCCGGCTCAAGCGCGGATACGAACTCATCGCCCGGCAGGCGAAATGCCCGGTTGTCCCCGCATGGATGGATCGGCTCTGGGGGAGCATTTTCAGTTATAGCGGCGGGAAATTCTTCTGGAAATGGCCGCGCCGCATGCCGCGCTACCCGGTTACCGTCGCGTATGGCGATCCGCTCCCTCCGAAGGAAGCCGACGTCGCCACCGTGCGGCAATGCTTCCTGAATCTCGGCGAGTTCTGCTATTCGCGCCGGCCTTACCTCACAGGTCATCTAGCGATTGCCTGCTTCCGCGGCCTGCTCAAGCGCGGCGGGGAAGTCGCGGTCATTGATGGCATGGACGGCAGTTCGCTCACCGGCAGCAAGCTGCTCGCCGCGGGTCTCGCGCTTGCGCAACACATCCGGCGGAACATTCCCGAGCAGCGGATCGGCGTCGTGTTTCCTTCGAGCAAGGGAGCGATCGTTGCGAACCTTGGGATCATTCTCGCGGGGAAAGTCCCGGTGAACTTCAACTTCACCGCGCCCCGACCGGCGCTCGCGGCAAGCATCGCGAAGGCGGGTGTTACCACGTGCATTTCCGCCGGTCCCGTGAAGACCAAGCTGAAGGACTTCCCGTGGACAAACGAGGTTCTTCTGCTCGAAGAACTCGTGCCGAAGTTGAAAGGCTCGATCGCGAAGTGGCTCATATTTTCCCACCTGCTCCCTGCGCGCTGGCTCAGCCGGCTGGCCCGGGTCCCGCGCAAGGGAGATCGCAAGGAGGCGCTGCTGCTCTTCACCAGCGGCAGCAGCGGCGAGCCGAAGGGCGTGGCGCTCACGCATCGAAATCTGCTCGCGAACACCAACCAGTTTGGCGAGATGCTGGACCTTGGTCCGGAGGATGTGATTCTCGGCGCGCTCCCATTTTTCCACAGCTTCGGAACGACCGTGTGTCTGCTGTTCCCGATGATCGAGGGGGTGAAGGTGGTCACCTATCCGAACCCGCTCGACACTCCGAAATGCGCCGCGCTCATCGAGGAACACAAGGTGACGCTGATGCTGGCGACGCCGACTTTCCTCCGCGGCTACATGAAGCGCGCCGAGCCGCATCAATTGCGATCGGTAAAGCTCATCGTCACTGGCGCGGAGAAGCTGCCAGATGAATTGGCGGATGCCTTCCACGCGCGCTTCGGCATCGAGGTAATGCAGGGCTACGGCCTCACGGAAACGTCTCCGGCCGCCTCGTTCAACCTGCCCGATCCTCCCGGCGTGCAGCAGCCGAGTCATCGCCGCGGTTCATGCGGACGGCTCGTGCCCGGGCTCGCGGCGGAAATTAGGCACACGGAAACCGACGAGCGCGTTTCGCTGCACGACACGGGCATCCTCTGGTTCAAGGGCGCAAATGTTTTCGATGGCTACCTCGACGATCCCGCGATGACGGCAAACGTTCTGCGAGACGGTTGGTTCCGCACGGGGGACATCGGGCGTTTCGACGAAGACGGATTTCTTTTTATCGAAGGCCGCATGTCGCGTTTCGCGAAAGTCGCCGGCGAAATGGTGCCTCTCGAGACCGTGGAGACGCGCATGGTTGAAGCCCTGGCGCTGTCAAATGAAGGCGAGCGCGTCATCGCGGTGACCGCCGTGGCGGACGAGAGCAAAGGGGAAGCCCTGGTGGTGCTCACCACCCGCGAGCTCGATGCCAAATTCATCCGCGAGAAGCTGCTCGAAGTCGGACTCTCGAATCTCTGGATTCCGAAGCGCTTTATCGTGGTCGAGAAGATCCCGATCCTGGCGAGCGGAAAGCTGGATATCCAGGGATGCCGTCTCCTGGCCGAGCGGTCACTCGCGACGCCATAAGCACGCCGGCAGGTGCTGCTCGAAATACGGGCTAGTAGTAAATGGCCTGCGACCCGGCGCTCGACTTCAGGATGCGTTCCCTTGTTTGGTCCGAAATTCCTGTTGCGCTGCGAAGCCACGCTTCCGAGGCCTTAGGATCCGCCGAGTTCCACTTTCGATAGAGATTGCTGACCGCGTTTTCCCGCTGGTTGGCATCCGAGATCGTTTGCGCCCATTCGGCAGCACCGGCGGGATCCGTGTCCGTGACGGCCTGGATGAATCCTTGAATCGCGGAATCGCGATTCTTCCCTGCCGGCACGCGATCCAGCCATTTTGCCGCGGCTGTCGGATCCACATTGGCCCACTCCTGCGTGACGTTTGAAACCGCGAAGCCAGCCGTGGGCGATTGCATGATCCAGTCCGCAGCCGCCTGCGGATCTTTTCGAGCCCAAGCGCTGGTGACGGAATAAGCAATGCTCCACGAGCCTTGGGACGTTTTGAGCTCGGATGCCCATTTCGCGGCCGCCTTCGGGTCCTTCGCTGCCCACTGGCCGGCGATTGGCGACAACACCCTATTCTGCTGCTCCGGCGAAAGCATGGTTGTCGCCGTTTTGATAGCGCGTTCCGGGTCGTCCTTGGCCATCCCCACGAGCGCGCCGCCGATTGCCGCATCCCGTTTGGGTCCGGAAGGCAGCGCTTGCGCCCAGGCAAAAGCTTCGGCGGTGTCCTTGCTCGCCCAAGTCGAGACCACCGACCGAATGTCATCGGGGCGGCCGGTCTCGTCTTTCGCGCAATACTCCGCGGCAGCTTTTGGATCTTTCGATGCCCACGATTGCATCGCGCTGCGAGTCGCGCTCGCCCGAGCTTCCGCGCTCACCAATTTGCCCGCGAACTCGAGCGCGGCCATCGGATCGTCCCTCGATAGTCCATTGACGATCTGATAAACGGAATTGCGCTGCTGCGCGGGAGGTAACGCGAGCGCGAAGAGTGCGGCACCGGCTGGATCTTTGTAGCCGTTTTCATTCACAATGCTGGAAAGCGTCTGCGCGCGAACCGCGCCGGCCGGCAGCCGGTCGATATACTTTGCGGCGCTCGCCAGGTCTTTCGTTGCGGCGCCCCTCAGCGCCATGGCCAAGGCGCCCTGACGTTCGGCGCCTTCCGGCAAAGTCTCCGCATGGGCCAACGCAGCTTCTGGATCGTCCTCCGCCCATGCGCGAAGCACGACCCCGCGATACGTTTCCCGCGCGCTCTCATCCGGAAGACTCGCGATGCGCTGCATGACTGTTTGCGGATCCCGCTTCGCCCATCGGGCTAGCGTGATATTCAGCGCAGACGATTTCGCTGATTTGTCCGCGAGCGCGAACGCCGCATCGGACGCAGCCACCGGATCATGCGAAGACCAGGCTTCGAACACGCTGTAGCTGTAGTCGCTGCCGGATGGATTGTCCGCCTTGTTGCGAGAAAGAAAGCTCAAGGCGGACGCCGGATCTTTGAGCCCAAGCGAGTGAAAGAATTCACGCATGAGCTCGGGCTTCCGGTTCTTTGCGGGCTGGTCTTTAACCCACCGGAACGCAGCATCGGCATCGAGTTCGAGCCAACGTGCCAGGAGGACGTACTGCGAATTATCGCGATCCGTGGAATTGAGGCTCTGCGTCGCTTCCATCGCCTCACGGATGTTCGAGGCGTCGAGCTTTTGCCCAAGCGCGTAGATTTCGTAGCGACGCTGGAAGTAATCCCTCGCGCGCAATGCCGCGATGATGCGCAGGCCCATCTCGCTCGATGCGGCGCGGTCATCGGGCAGTGCGTATCCGGCCGGCGCGAACGCGCTCTGCATTCCTCCCTCGCCTGCCGTGGACGCCGCAGCCGCGTCGAGGCGCGACTTTTGAGTTACCCCGGTCTCGCCCTGGAAACCGTGATCTCCAGCGAGGTAGCCGACGGCGCAACCCAGCGCGAACACGAGGGCAAGGGCGGCGGCGAATTGGTAAGTTTTGGACTTCTTCACGGGAGGATCGGGTTTCGCTGGGGACAAACTCATCGCCTAGGCATGTCACTTGTCAACGAAGCATAGCGCCGGAGGGTGCTCGCGAGGGTGAATCGGAAGTTATGGCTCGCCGCAGCAAACGCCCTCCCTGCGCATGGTGGCCGCGCACACAGTTTCGGTCGAACTGTCCCAAAGCAGCAGCTTCCCTTTCCGGACAAAATCAGAATCATCCACTGCATGCCAAACCGCCTTCATCCCACCGGATTCCTCGCCTTGCTCCTCGCGTGCGCGCCGATCGCGAAAGCTGAGCAATTCGTCCTCTTCGACGTTACCTTCCCTTTCACCAAGGCAGACGCCGATAATTCGAAGCCGAGCCCATCGCACTACTACGTGAAGAGCGATCGGCTGAATGCGGACCGCCCAAAGGACTGGACTGGGCCGATCGACTACCGCAACGGCACCGCGCACCTGCGTCTCGAGGTGCTTGAAAAACCACCCGGCGGCGAAGCGACCACGTGGAGCGTCTGCTACATTCCCTACAAAGGGCAGAAGAGCGGATACGGCTGTTTCAACACGCCGGTCTACAAGGAAGCCGGCGTTTACGAGAGCGACGTTCCGATGACGAAGTTCTGGCAGAACGACCAGATCATCTGGAATGAGGGGATCAAGGAGATGCACCTGGTGATCAAGGACAACAGCGGGGGGAGCGGCCACGCGCACACGCGCGCTGATCACGAAAAGTTCTTTCCCACGAAGGTGCGGATGACCGTCATCCAGGTTTCCGCAGGGTCGAAGTATGATCCGAAGCTCGTGCCGAATCTGCCGGCGGCGGTGGAGAAGAAATGATGCGGCACAGCTAGTTGTCGTTTTCCAGTTCCTGGGAGCCGAGCCGTGCCGGTGCAACGGTGACGCGTGACGCGCGTGGAATCGCCGCAAGCGTGCTTGCGGTCACCTCAGCCGGCGGCGTGACAAAAAGGCGCGAGCCGTCTCGTGGCTATTAGCGCGCGGTGCGGCGGCGGCGGACGACGCCCGCGACGAGCGTTCCGGCTGCCAGCGACAGGGCGGCGGACGGCTCCGGAACGGCTTGGAGCGTAACGTGATCGAATTGCATCCAACCTGCGCCGCTCGTCGTCGAACGCGACAATGCCACGACGTTATCGCCGGTGGTCGCGAATACCTCCCCTGGGTCTGTGCCAACGAAGAACGAGTTCGTGGTAAAAGTCTGCCCAGCCACCACGTTGACCGAGCCGCTGAATACCTGGACGCCGTTGAATTCCACCGTGAATGGGATCGGGCTGGTCGTCACCGATGAGTTGTTCGAGACCGTGTCGATCACCAACCGGAACTCGGTTCCCTCGAGAGTGAGAATGCTTGGCAGGTTGAAATGGATGCGATTGACCGGGTCGCCGATCGTCAGCGCGCGCTCGAAGTTCTGCAGGTTTTCGTCCGCGGCGACCGCGCCAATCGGTGCGGCATACGTGCCTGCGAAATACCAATCGTCGTCCTTTACTGTGGCGCTTCCGGGCGCCGGGTCGATGAGGCCATTCTCTTGAGCGAAGTCCGAGTTCGATCCGTTATCGATTCCCGCGCGCCATTGCTGGACGAATTGAGCATTCGCATCTTCGACGACAAGGAGGCCGGCGAACGTGGCTACGAGGACGGAAGAGAAGACAAAAGGCGGACGCATTCGCACGGATTTTATGGAAGAGGTGAAATCGTCAAGGTTGGATCCCTTTCAAAAGGGAAAGGGTTCATGCAATGACACGGCTGCGAGTAGTTTGTTAGCCGATTTGCGTCGGGGATGACTCCGCGAGGATCCAGGTGTAGCGTTTACGACCATGCCCACGTTCATCATACCCCGGCGTGCCGCTCGCCTTTGCGCAGGGATGCTCGCCTGCCTCGGCGCAGTGTCGGCGAATGGAGAAACACCGCCCGCGGGCATCCCGAAAATTGTTGTCTCAGCGGCAACGCCTGCCCTCGATGAATGGCCCCAATGGCGCGGACCGCTTTTCAATGGCGTGGCACCGGGGGCGAATCCCCCGGTCGAATGGAGCGAGACTAAGAACGTTCGCTGGAAAACCGCGCTTCCCGGCAAGGGACACTCCACACCGGCGGTATGGGGAAAGCGCGTGTTCGTCACGAGCGCGATTCCATTCGGCGAATCCTTTCCTCCGAAATCGAGCGGAGCGCCGGGTGGGCACGACGAGGAGCCGATCACGCAACGACAGAAGTTCACGCTGTTCGCGATTGATCGGGAGTCAGGCAAAGTCCTGTGGGAGCGCGCCCTTCGCGAAGAACTTCCGCATCAAGGGGGACACCTTACCGCGAGCCTCGCCTCGAGTTCGCCCATCACCGATGGAGAAAGGGTCTTCGCGCACTTCGGCTCGTGGGGACTCTATTGCCTTGATCTCGAGGGGAACCTTCTTTGGCAAAAGGACTTCGGCCACCTTGAGACCCTGCACGGCCACGGCGAAGGAAGTTCACCGGT
>CBHXZU010000167.1:0-9844 GCA_966125105.1 uncultured Prosthecobacter sp. | reverse complement strand
CTTTGACGTTCCATTCACCGCAGAGGTTGCACCCCAACTTCGCTCCCCAGCTTTCTGTTGAACCGAAGTCGTTTTTGAATGGCCCGCCTGGGACCGCTCTGGCGAGCCGTGCTACGGCGCAAGCGTGCTTGCGGCGGCCTACTTTTACCCGCGGCTCAAAAGTTTAGAGCATCTGCCAATAGAAGTTTCCGATTAAGAAAGCTCGCGGGAATGGACCGGGGTCCTTCAGTCGCTAAAGCTCCCTCAGGATGACCCACTTTTTAACCGTTACGGAACCGCGTTTACCGGAAATAACTTTTGGCAATTGCTCTAAACAATCTCTAAGGGCGCGTGCGGCCGGTGGAGCGGATTTTTTCGAGCTGCTCCTGCATCGACTTCACCTTGTCGACGTGATCCGCAGCGACGTTCTTTTGTTCACCGAGGTCGGAGCTGAGATCGTAGAGCTGGGGTTCCGGAGATTTGCCAGTTTCGGTGTTGGTGTTTGCGGTGACTTTCACTCCCGGGCCGGGCGGGATGAATTTCCATTGGCCCACGCGCAGCGCGGTGCCGTTGGCGTGCTCGACCAAATGGTCGCGGCCATCTTTCGATTCGCCGAGCAGGGCGGGTAGCACGTTGAGGCTATCGGGCGCGGCATCGCTGGCGAGCGTTTGGCCAGTGAAGGCGGCGAAGCTTGCGATGAAATCGACCTGGCAGACGAGGGCGTCGGAGACACCGGCTTTGATCTTGCCGGGCCAGCGCGTGATGAAGGGGACGCGGGTGCCGGCTTCGAAGAGGCTGTACTTTCCGCCACGCAGCGGGCCGGCGGCTTTGTGGCCGTTGAGGTCCTTCACTGCGCCGTCCTGGTAGCCGTCGTCGATTACTGGGCCGTTGTCGCTGCTGAGGATCACGAGCGTGTTTTCCGCGAGGCCGAGCCGATCGAGCGCGCCGAGCAATTCGCCGACACACCAATCGAATTGCTGGATGGCATCGCCGCGGATGCCGCAGCCGCTCGTGCCGATGAAGCGGGGGTGGGGGAGGCGCGGTACATGGGGATCATGTGAGCCGAAGTAGAGGAAGAACGGCTTTCCTTTTTCCCGCTCGAGGAATGCGACCGCCTTTTGCGTGTAGAGATCGGCCATGTCTTCGTCCTTCCACATCGCGGACTTTCCTCCGCTCATGAAACCGATGCGGCTTACTCCGTTCACGATCGTTTGATTGTGACCGTGGCTCGGTTGCACCCGGAGCATCTCGGGATTTGTTTCGCCGGTGGGTAAAGAGCCGACCTTTGCTTTGTAGCTCACGGTGATTGGGTCGGAGAGATCGAGGCCGACGACCTGGCGGTTCTCGACATACACGCACGGCACCCGATCCGCCGTCGCGGCCATGAGGAAGGAGTAATCGAAACCGATGTCCTGCGGGCTGGGCTTAATGGCGGCATTCCAATCCAGGTTCCCAGCGCCGAGCCCGAGGTGCCATTTGCCGATTGCTCCGGTGGCGTAGCCGGCGCTTTTGAAGATGGAGGGAAGCGTCGCGCGTCCGGGCTCAATGATCATCGCCGCGTCGCCGGGCAGCACGCCGGTGCCCTTCTTTCGCCATGGGTATTCGCCGGTGAGCATGGCGTAGCGGGATGGCGTGCAGGTCGCGGAGGCGGCGTGTCCGTCGGTGAAGCGGAGTCCTTGGGCAGCGAGTTTATCGATGTTGGGCGTCTTGATCCTGGTCGCGCCGTAGCAGCCGATGTCCCCGTAGCCGAGGTCATCGGCGTAGATAAGAAGGACGTTTGGTTTCGCGTCCGCGGCGTGAAGGGCGACGGCGCCGGAGAGTGCAACCGCAACAAGGCAAAGGAGAGACGTAATGGATTTCACGGTAGGTCGGTGGAAAAGACCACAGCACGAAGATGTTTCTTTGACCGCGAAAGTTACTGCGCAGTCGGCTGGCTGTGTTTGAATGAGTTCATGCGCCTGCCCGTGCTTCAAGGCATCATTCGGCGGAGGATCCTGGTGAACTTCCGGGTGGATCCCGACGTGATGCGGCGCCAGATGCCGGAGCCATTCGAGCCGAAGCTGCACGGGGACTACGCGATCGCGGGAATTTGTTTAATCCGGCTGGAAGATATCCGGCCCCGTGGAATGCCGGCGTGCTTCGGTTTTTCCAGCGAGAATGCGGCGCATCGCGTGGCGGCGCGCTGGGTGAGCGACGACGGTGATATTGAAGAGGGAGTCTTCATCGCGCGGCGCGACACGGGGTCTTATATCGCGCATCTCGCGGGGGGACGGATTTTTCCCGGTGAGCATCACCTCGCGGAGTTTGCCGTGGAGGACGATGGCACGCGGATTCAGCTCGGGATTCGGTCGAGGGATGGAAACATGAGCGTCGAATTGCGAGCCCAAGCGGCGCAGGCACTGCCGCCGACTTCCTGCTTTCGCTCGCTCGCTGAATCGTCGGCTTTCTTTGAGTGCGGGCGGATTGGGTATTCGGTCACGCGCGATGGTTGTCGTTTCGACGGACTGGCGCTTGATACGGAAGAGTGGGCGGTGAATGCGTTAGATGTAATGCACGTGAAGTCATCGTATTTCGACGATGAGGAGCGGTTTCCCAAAGGGACGGTGGAGTTTGACCATGCGCTCGTGATGCGGGATGTGGCGCATTCCTGGTCGGCGGTTCCGGATGTGCATGCGGAGCGGCCGGAGGCGGGGGATATGGAGGCGGTGCCGGCATAGGGGGCGGCGAAGGCCGAACACTGAAGACTAGAATTCCGAGACGCCATCGTCTCCAGCGGGAAGTGGGGTTCTTGTGCTTAGTTCTTGGTGCTTAGTTCTTGGTGCTTAGCGTTTTCACCCTCTCACGCGAGGAACTCGATCCAGCGGCCGAAGATTGCGTCGGCCAATGGGCGTAATTTTGGAAATGCGACGCGCCCCTCGCGCAGAAACTCCTGCGGATCCACGCCGTAACGGGGGAGACCGCCGCCGTCGGGGCCGATCATCTCGGTGAGCACTTTCTCATCGATCTCGAGATGGAATTGGAAGCCGTAGGACTTCTCGCCGTATCGGAAGATCTGATGGGGAGTCAGCGTCGATTCGCCGAGGTGAATGGCGCCCGCGGGAAGTGTGAAAGTGTCTCCGTGCCAATGGACTGGCTGGAAGATCTGTGTGTGCCCCTTCCAAAGCGGATCATTGGCGGCTTCGGGCGTGAACCGCACGTCGAAGAAGCCGATCTCCTTTTCCTTGTTCGCGTAAGCTTTTCCGCCAAATGCCTGTGACATGAGCTGCGCTCCGAGGCAGAAGCCGAGGACCGGCAGACCGGCATCCTGCGCTTTGCGAATCAACTGCTCTTCCTGCGGAAGAAAGGGGAACTCTCCACCTTCGTAGGCGCTCATCGATCCACCGCCGATGGAAATGCCAGACCATCGGGAAAGATTCGTCGGCACTGCTTCACCGGTCCAGGCATGCACTACATCCAGCGCAACGCCATGCTTTTCGAGGACTTCCCCGAATAGCCCGGGCGCATCGGTATCCCCATTTTGCACGAACAAAACCCGTTTCATCGTGGAGACCAGTCGCTGATGCGAAGCAACTTGTCATCTCTGCGATGCGTTTCACCGCGCGGAGCCTTCAAAGAATCAAGCTGTTGCGAGGCTCAGGCAGAGCATCGCGCCATCCGTAGGCTGCTCGCTTGGGTGGATTCCCTCCACGCCCTCCTGGGTGAGGTATTGCAGCAATCCGTCGCGCGGATTATCGCCAAGTGTTTCGAGGCGGGCGCTCAGCGCGACATTTCGGGAATCTTCTATTGGGCAAAGCTCCAGCCTCGCCACGCGCGTTTCTCCCGTCGCAAAAATCAGCGCAATCCTCGCTTGGTGAAGGGACTCTACCAGCGGAGACCTCGGCATTGGCGTGGGTAATTCGCCGAAAAACCGGTTCATGGGAGGGAACATCGCCCCAACCGTCGCTGATTCAACCAGAAGCTGCGCTGGCCGGCATATCACAGGAGAATCCTGAACGAACAAGAGGCGGCCTTACTCACGACCAGTCACGCAATCTCCACGTCCGCTTGCGCGTGGGATGCAGGCCATGTAGAACGGCCCGCCGATGCCCAATCTTCGTCCGCCTTTCAAACTCAAGACCCCGGTGGGAATGAAGCACGGCGAAAAGCTCGAGGACGTCGAGCATCGGCAGATCGATTCCGACGAATACAAGAAGAAGCTCAAGGAGGCGCAGCTTCGCTTGCTCGGATGGCAACGACGGCTCGCCGAGTCGAAGCGGAACGTGGTGATCGTCATCGAAGGGCCGGACGCGGCGGGGAAGGGAGGAACGATCAAGCGCGTGGTGGAGAAACTCGATCCGCGACTCATCAAAGTGCACTCCATCGTCAAGCCGACCGCGGAGGAGTATCAGCACCATTACCTTTGGCGTTTTTGGAACAAGCTGCCGCCCTATGGGCAGGTGGTGATTTACGATCGGTCGTGGTATGGGCGGGTGCTCGTGGAGCGCGTGGAGAAGTTTTGCTCCGAGGCGGAGTGGAAGCGAGCGTACCGCGAAATCAACGAGTTCGAGCGGCAGCTCACGGAGGATGGAACGATCCTCATCAAGTTCTATTTGTTCATCACCAAGGATGAGCAGCTCAAGCGGTTCAAAGCCCGTGAAGCCGATCCCTACAAGCATTGGAAAATCTCAGACGAAGACTGGCGGAACCGCCGCCATTGGAAGCCCAACGTGACTGCCGCAGAGGACATGCTGCGCGTTACCTCGACCGACGACGCCCCGTGGCATGTGATCGGCGCGAATTACAAATGGCACACGCGCGTGAAGGTGGTCCGCTCGATCGCGGATGCCCTGGACAAGGCACATTTGGGAGCCTCGGCAGAATGATCCGGCGCAGTATTCTCGCCATCTCGCTCTCGTGGATGATTGTCGGCTGCGACAAGGTCGATTCCCAGCGCGACGCGTTGGAGAACGGCGATCGAAAGGTGAAGGTCGGCGCGTATCGCGAAGCGATCCGCAATTACGAGGCGGCGCTCGATGGCACGGCGAAGACGGCGGACATCCACTACAAGATCGCGGTGCTTTACGACGACAAGTTGAAGGAGCCGCTCGACGCGATTCATCACTACGATCGTTATTTGGAACTCGCCCCGAGCGGGGGACACGCGAAGGAAGCCACGGCGGGACGCTCCGATTGTGATAAGCGACTCCAGGCGAAGTGGAGCAAGGAAGGCTTCATGACCACGGGGGAAGCTGCGCGCTTGCGTAACGAAAACGAATACCTGCGGAAGACGATCCTCGATTTGCGCAACCCCAAGGCACCGCAAGCACCGAAAACTGCCGATCCATCAAAGCCTGACGCGGTTCCTCCCGGGGCGCGGCAGCATACGGTGACGCAGGGGGATACCCTGGCCTCGATTGCGATGAAGTATTACAAAAACCGCAACATGTCGGGCCACATCAAGGACGCCAATTTCAATCAACTCGGCGGCAAAGACACAATCAAGCCAGGCCAAGTGCTGATTATTCCCGAAGCGCCGAAACGTCGGAACTAGTTGAGGGGCTGAATTCTGCAATTCGGCGTGCCGAACTATGACGCCGCTTTGCAGATTCCTAAGTGGCGTCAATAAAAGCCGTTTGACAAAATATTCTACGCTCCCCATTGTCCCCGCCCTTTTCGCGACCCGCTAAAATATTGCCATGATGAGCCAACTTGTTGAGGAAGCTTCCAAGAAAATTCCGAGTGTCCCGTTGCTCGTCAACGTGGTCTCGAAGCGGGTGCGCCAGCTGAATGCCGGTCACAAGCCCATGGTGGACGTCATTGGACGTATGGGCTTGGCGGACATTGCGTTGAAGGAAATCATCGAAGGAAAGTTGACCTTCGAGCAAAAGAAGAAGGACGAGGACGAAGCCTAAGCGGCCAGCCCTACTGCAGGGCACGTAATCTAAAGCGATGGGCACCGAGATCTCGGTCAATCGCAAAGCACTTCGGGACTACCACATCCTCGATCGGTACGAGGCTGGAATCGAATTGGTGGGCACCGAGGTGAAAGCGATCCGCGCCGGCTTGGCAAACGTGAACAACGCGTTTGCCCGTGTCGAGAATGGCCAGGTTTGGCTCTTCGACATGGATATCCAGCCGTATGAGAAGGCCAGCTTCGTGCAACACGAGCCGAAGCGCGCCCGGCGTCTCCTCTTGCACCGGCAGGAGATCGATAAACTGGTGGGCAAAACCCAGATCGAGGGACAAGCGCTTGTGGCTCTGCGCGTTTATTGGAAAGAGCACCGCGTGAAAGTGGAGATCGCTCTCGGCCGTGGCAAACACGCTCAGGACAAGCGGATGGACCTGAAGGCCAAAGCGGAGAAACGCGAAGCCGACCGCGTGGTCGCGGGCTTTAACAAGCAACGCGGACGGTAGCCGCGCGTGGCCGCCGGTAGGTTCTCAGCCACGGATTGGCACGGAAGAAACACGCATGGGGTTGCTCGCAGGGCATGGGCAACCCTAATGAGGATGACCTGCTTTTGGGCATTCTGACTGAGCAAATCGAATCAGTTTCCGAACAGGAGATTCAGCACGCCCTCGGCGCCTTTCTTTGCGGATCCGACGGCGGAATCCACGGCTTGCGTGGCGGTTTTCTCCACTTTTTCCACCACGGCGCTGCCGGCGGCGGCGACCAGGCGGGAGGAGAGGTCCTCTTTCAGGGCCTCACGCGGGCCAGTCACTTTCATCGGCGCCCACACGTAGCCGTCGCGTTGGACGGTGAAGACCTTCTCCGTCGAACCCGGCAGCCATTGCAACGGGGCAGGGGTGACGCCGACCTCGAAAGTTCCGTCGACGATGCCATTTACGTAGGTGAAGCCTCCGCGCAGCGCGATGAGTTGCTTGCTCTCGAGCACGAGGTTTTCCACGCGCAGGCCCTTCGCGTCGAAGTGCACTTTGGCCGACGCCTGGTTCAGTTCCACGCGGCGGAATTGCTCGGTCTTCAGGTAATCCGCGATCTTGTTCAGGATCGGCAAGGCCTCGAGAACCGCGCGATCTAGTTTTAGATCGCCATCAATCGTGGGCATGCGGTTCGGCGAGTCATCGAGCGGAATGCGCGCGCGCAGTTCGCCCGCGAGGAATCCATGCAGGCGCGCGCGCCAATCCTCGGCGAGGAAGGGCGTCACGGACACCTTGTTCACCTTCACGAGCACATCTGCCTTTTCGCCGGACACGATCTCTCCCGAGCCGGAAAGTTCTCCGCCGTTTTGCCGCAAGTTCGCCTCTTGGATGAACACGGTCTTCTCCTTGCGCACGATGCGCGCGTTCACGACGTCCACGGGCGGCACGCCGAGTTGCACCAGTCTTCCGCCTTCGCCGTTGATCTGCCATCCGCCGTCCACCGGCACCGCGTGAATGCTCGAGCCGGTGAGCCCGCCGCCGCCCCACGAGAGCCGGACGTCGCGAATGTAGAGGTTCTCGATGACGGAGCGGTTTTCGCGAGGCTCCTTCTCCGGCAGATCCAGATCGATCCGGTCACGATCGAAAAACTCCAGCGTAAGTCGCTGCACTTCCAAGGTCGGAACGCGGAATTTCCGCTCTCCAAAAACCACGCCAATGATTGATGGGATCGAAACCTCGCCGCGAACGTCCTCGACTTTCGCTAGGGAAAACGAGGCGTCCTTTGCGCCTTTCGCCGTGAAGTTTTCGCAGGAAAACTGCGCGCCTTCGAAGCGGATCGGCGTGATGTCCACGTCCGCGCGCATATTGCGGCCCGTCTTTTCCTCCAACACGCCACGAAACTCGGGGCTGCGCAAATAGCGGTTCAGCCAAGTCTGCCCAATGAGCAGCGCGGCCACGATCAGCGCCACCAGGCTGCCGAGGGTCCATGCGAGGATGCGAATCCAGCGGGTGTTTTTGGAGGCAGCGCGTCGTGGCATGAACGGGTAAAGGTCGGTTTACGAAAGCACAGTTTGTCGTGAGCGACGGCAAAAATGTTCAGTCGGCGGACGGGGCCCGCGCGGGTGCCCGGCTCTTTAGCGCAAACTCCTCGCTCGACATCCGGCGAGCGTCATAGCAAGCCGCGAACACGCCGCCTGTGCTCGAACTCCAAGACCTCGCCCTCTCGATCGGCCCTGCCGACGCTGAACAAACGCTCCTTTCCGAGATCACCCTGCGCATTCCCAAGGGCCACTTCGGCGCCATCTTGGGGCCGTCGGGTTGCGGCAAGAGCACGCTGCTGAAAGCGATCGCCGGGATCCGCGAGCACACGCTCGGAAGCATTCACTGGAACGGCCGCGATCTCGCGGCCGAGAAGGACATGGACCCGCATGAGATCGGATACGTGCCGCAATTCAGCATCGCGCACGAATTGCTCACGGTAGAGGAATCGGTGGAAAGCGCGCTGCGCCTTCGCGTGGCCGGCTTGGGCGAGGAGGAGCGCCACGCGCGGGCGGAACACGTGCTCAAGAGCCTCGGCTTGGAAGAGATCGGCGACCGCCGCGTGTCGCTCCTTTCCGGCGGACAAAAGCGCCGCCTCGCCATGGCGATGGAGATGGTGAGTTCGCCGCACCTTCTGCTGTGCGATGAGGTCACGAGCGGACTCGACCCGAAGAGCGAGGACGAGATCGTGAAGCTCATGCACGATCTGTCGCGAGCCGATGATCGCATCGTGCTCAGCGTCACGCACAGCCTGCAGCACGTGTCGCTCTACGATAGCGTCATCATTCTCTACCAGGGCGTGCTGGCCTATCACGGCTCGCCGGAATTTCTCACGCACTACTTCGGCATCCAGCGTCCGGAGGAACTCTACCCGCGCCTCGCCGAGCGCAAAGCGTCCGATTGGCAACGCTCTTGGCACAAATACCGCGCCACGTATTATGAGCACAGCAAGCTGCCCGCGGTGCCAGTGCCGGCCAGTGCTCCCGACAAAGCCGAGGACGCCAAGCCGCCCAGCGAGGAAGAGGAGCTGGACCGACTCCGCGCCATTGTGGAGAAGAAGGAGCGCGAAAAGAAGACGCCCGCCTTCGAGAATGCGCCCGAAACGCCGGTGCCGCCGACGGTCCTGCCGGGAATTCTTACGCAATTCGCCGTGCTGCTTGCGCGCCGGTGGAAACTCTTCTTCCGCGATCGTGGCCAGCTCTTGCTCCAGGCCGCGTTGCTCCTCGGCTTCCCGTGCCTCGTTGTGATCTTCGCCATCGACGGCCTGCCGGATGTAAAGGGACTGGCCGATAGCGGGATTGGCACGCTCTTCGATCGAGCAAAGCAAGAGGCCGACGCGCTGCGCAAGATCGCCAATACCGGCACGCTCGTCAGCGGCCTCATCATGTTCCAGGTGATCCTTCTCGCGCTGATGGGCTCAAACAACGCCGCGCGCGAGATCGCCGCAGAGCGCCATCTTTTGGAGAAGGAGAAGTTTGCCGGCCTCAGCCCGCTAGCCTACGTGGGCAGCAAGGTGATGTTCCTCGCCGTGCTCGTCCTGGCGCAGAGCGTGTGGATGGCCTCGTTCGTGAACTTCTTCGTCGGTTTCCAGGGGAACTTTGGCATGCAGGTGCTGAGCCTCGTGTTGATCAATGCGGCGATGACTTCCATTTGCCTTGGCATCTCTGCGTGGACGAAAACCGCCGAACAATCGTCGTTGCTGAGCATCTACCTGGTCGGTTTCCAACTCCCGCTCAGCGGCGCGGTCCTCGCCTTGCCCAAAGCGATCGCGGGAATCACGCAAATCTTCATCGCGAGCTATTGGGGTTGGAGCGGATTCATCCGCAGTATGGAAACCACGCGTTACTACGACGCCGTAAAACAGGTGACCCAAACCGAACCCGCCCACGCTAACCTCTGCCTGCTCGTGCTGATGGCGCACGTGGTATTCGGCCTCTTCCTCGCGTACACCGGCAGCAAGAATTCGCGC
>CBHXZU010000166.1:0-9858 GCA_966125105.1 uncultured Prosthecobacter sp. | reverse complement strand
TGATCACATCATCTGCCACGCGGCGCAGCTTGTCCTCCGTGCCTTCGGTGCCGATCGCGATGACCGGGCCTTTTCGCGCGCGCACTTCCTCGATGTTGCTGATGTTCTTTTCGAAAACCGAGTCGTCAGGCGCGATTACCACGGTCGGCACCTCGGGCGTGATCAGCGCGATCACGCCGTGCTTGAGTTCCGCGCTCGGGTAACCGCTCGCGTGAATGTAGGAAATCTCCTTCATCTTCAGCGCGCCTTCGAGGGCCGTGGGGTAATTGAACTGGCGGCCCAGGAACATCATCGCCTGCGCGTTCGAATACTTCTCGGCGATGCGTTTGATTTCCTCGGTCTTTTTCAAAACCTCGCGTACCTTGTCCGGCAATTCTTCCAGGCACGCGAGCACCTTGAGGCCGTCGGTGGTGCTCATGTGTCGAATACGCCCGAGCATCAGGCCGAGCAGGGCCATGATGGTCACCTGGCTGGTGAACGACTTGGTTGCGGCCACGCCAATTTCCGGCCCGGCATGCATGTAGACGCCGCCATCGCTCTCCCGGGCGATCGTGCTCGCCACGTTGTTGCAAATGCCGAGCGTTTTGAGGCCCTTCCGCTGCGCCTCGCGCAAGGCCGCGAGGGTATCCGCGGTCTCCCCGCTCTGGCTGACGCAGAAGACCAGCGTGTCTTTCGGCAGCGGCAGATTGCGATAGCGGAACTCGCTCGCGAACTCGATTTCCACCGGCACGTGCGCGAGCGCCTCGATAATGTATTCGCCGCACATCGCCGCGTGCGCCGCGGTGCCGCAGCCGGTGATGATGATGCGATCGATGTGGCGCAGTTCCGCCGCGCTCATGTGCAGGCCGCCGAGTTTGGCGGTCGCTTCTTCCTTCGAAAGTCGTCCACGCAACGCATCCCGGATCGTCTCCGGCTGCTCGAAGATCTCCTTGAGCATGTAATGCTCGAAGTCGCCCTTGCTGACGTCGTCGGCGCTAAACTCCACCTTGCTCACCTCGAAGCCGCTGGCGCCGCCGAGCAGGCTGGTGATCTCGAACTTGTCGCGATCGAGCACCGCGATGTCGAAGTCCTTCAAATAAACGGCCTCTCGCGTGTGCGCGACGATGGCGCTCACATCGCTGGCAAAAAAGTTCTCCCCCTTGCCGAGACCGAGCACAAGCGGGCTCCCGCGACGGGCGCCGATGATCACATCCGGCACGTCTGCGTGAATCATGACGATCCCGTAGGTGCCCACCACCTGTTGCAACGCGGTCCTCAGCGCCTCGACAAGGCGCGCCTTGCTGTGCTCGCCACCGATCTCGTCATAACACTTCCCAATGAGGTGCGCGAAAACCTCCGTATCTGTCTGGCTCTTGAACTCATGTCCCTCGCGTTTGAGCTGATCGCGCAGTGCGCCGTAGTTCTCGATCACGCCGTTATGGCAGAGGAAAAGGCGGCCGCTCTGGTCGCTATGCGGGTGCGCATTTTCGTCGGTGACACCACCGTGCGTCGCCCAGCGGGTGTGCGAAATCCCGACATGCCCCTGCACCGGGGACTGCTTCAGGAGTTCTGTCAGGTTCGCGATCCGACCCACCCGTTTGCGCGTCTGGATCTTTCCGTGATCCAGCGTAGCCACACCGGCGGAGTCATATCCGCGGTACTCGAGCCTCCTTAACCCATCCAAAAGAACCGGAACCGCGTCGTTTTTCCCGATGTAACCGACAATGCCGCACATAGATTGGATTGGCAGTAACCCGCCACTGAAACGGACGCAATTGGGAATCGCCTCGCACAGCGGACACCGCCGAAAGACCCGCGAGCGATGAGCTTGGAATGCCTCAGGGAAGTCGTTGAGCTACATGCGCATACGCTGTCCCGCAAGTCTATCAGGCGTTCGTCGCGATCCTTAACCTCCGCGAAATGTAATGATATCTTGGATGCGGTTTCCAAGGACATGTTTCCCATTTCCAAGAACATGTTTTCGATTTCCAAGGACATGTTTCCCGTTTCCGAGGACATGTTTCCGATTTCCAAGAACAAGTTTCCCGTTTCCAAGGACGTGTTTCCCGTTTCCAAGGACGTGTTTCCCGTTTCCAAGGACGTGTTTCCCATTTCCAAGGACGTGTTTCCCATTTCCAAGGACGTGTTTCCCATTTCCGACGAGGTGTTTCCGATTCCAAACGACGTGGATCCGAATTCAAAGGTCTCCCGCGCGATTTCCCAGGCACTCGATCCGATTTCCAAGCACTCGCACGCCGTCTCAAACCGACCGCGCGCGGTCTCCAACGGCCTTTTCCCCGTTAACCAATCGGAAACAATTGATTCCCGAGCCGAATCCGCTCGATCGGGAAGCCAGGCGCCCGGAGGCACGCGGATGCTTTCCTACCGGACTGCGTCGAAGCCCGGTTTGATCACCTCATAGATCAGGCGCAGCCGGCCGTCGAAGTGCAGAAAGGCACTCTTCATGGCGTTGATCGTGATCTTTTCAAGGTCCCGCATCCCCAATCCGAACTCATGCACCGCGATGCCGAACTCTTTCGTCATGGTCGTGTCGCTCATCAATCGATCGTCCGTGTTCAAGGTCACGCGGAAACCGCGATCATAGTAGATCTTGAAGGGGTGCTCCTGCATCGAGCGCACGGCCCCGGTGTGCACGTTGCTGGAAAGGCACATCTCCAGCGGAATGCGGCGATCGAGGATGTATTGCGCCAGGGAACCCAGCTTCACGATGCGCCCGCCCACGATCGTCATGTCGTCGGTGAGACGCGTGGCGTGCCCCAGCCGATGCGCGCCGCAGATCTGCAAGGCCTGCCAAATACTCGCTACGCCAAACGCCTCCCCGGCATGCAAAGTGGAGTAAAAGTTCGCCCGCTGGATGGCTTGGAAAGCCTCCGCATGTTTTTTGGGCGGATACCCTGCTTCTTCGCCGGCGAGATCGAAGCCAACCACGCCGCGTTCGCGAAAATCGATGGCCAGTTCCGCCCACTCGAGCGAATCGGTCCGGTGGCGCATCCCGCAGATGATCAGTCCCCAGCGCACGCCGTATTTTTCCTCCCCGCGAGTCAGGCCATCGATCGCGGCCTGGACGACTGCCTCGGGGGTGAGTCCGCGCTCCAGGTGAAAGCAAGGGGCAAAGCGCACTTCGGCATACACCACGCCGTCCTGATGCATGTCTTCAAGGAACTCGAACGCCACCCGCTCGATCGCCGCCCGCGTCTGCATCACCCCGCAGGTATGCGCAAAGCCCTCGAGATATTCCGGCAAGGACCCCTTGTTCGCTCCCCGATGAAACCACGCCCCCAATTCCGACGCATTCGTCGTCGGGAGCCCTTTGTAGCCGCATTCGGCGGCCAGATCGATCACGGTCTGCGGGCGCAGTCCCCCATCCAGATGCTCATGCAACAACACCTTGGGCAGTCGCCGGAGCAACGCATCATCGAGCGTCATGCCCGGAGGCTGCGCTTTCTGTTTGCCGAAATCAATCAGGCGATTTCCGCTGAACGTGCCACTTCCTGAGGAGCTTGGGGGGATTCCGCGTTATCGCCGCTCTGCAAGGCGACCCAGTTTACGGCAAAGCGAATCAGTTCCGCCGCCGTCCGGAATCCCAGCTTTTCTTTAATATGCAGCCGATGCGTTTCGATCGTCTTCGCGCTCAGGTGAAGCAAGTTTGCAATCTCCTGCGTCGTGTTGCCTTCGCCAAAGAGCTGCAAAACCTCGAGTTCGCGGTCGGACAGGAGATCGATTGGCGAAACTTCGTTCTGCTCCGCGCGGATCGTGCGGTAAACCAGCGTGTCGGAGACTTTCTGGCTCACAAAGATGCCGCCTTCCGCGACCTTGCGCAAAGCGTCGATTAGCATCTCGGGATTCTCGCGTTTCATCACGTACCCCTGGGCGCCCGATTTGAGCGCGCGGATCGCGTAAAGCTGCTCGTCGTGCATCGAAAGGAGGATGATGCGGAGTTCCGGCTTTTCCGCCCGCATCTGCTTCGTGAGCTCCAAGCCGTTCGTTCCGTGAAAGGACACATCCAGGATCGCGATGTCGATGGGCGTCTCACGAATCTTCGTCAGGGCTTCGGCGGCACTGCTGGCCTGGGCGGCCACTTCAAAGTCAGGAGTGCTGCCGATCAGCTCTGCTACCCCACGGCGAAAAAGAGGATGGTCGTCGGCAAGAAGGATGCGGAACTTGCGGGCAGGAGGTGCCTGGATGGACTCAGCGGGAGCGGTCATCGCGTTCATGGGTGTACTAGATCGAAGCAATGGATTTGGCGCATGTCGACCATTCGCCCCTAAGGAAATGCACTGACCGAGAGGCGAGTTCTCGGGAAGTCGGACTCGCAAGAGCGCTGGCCGCTAAAAGATGTTCCGGGTAAACGTTCATCAGGAAAAACTGGTCGCCTGAAGGCTTCCCGTGTCTCACGCAATCGCGCCTGACCATCGCCATGGACGCGTGAATCTAGGGCGAAAAAGGAGATGTTTTTGGGCGTGAAGGAATCTGGCAACGAAGGACAAGACCCCGGAGCTCAGATCGTCGCAAAGGCGAGGAATGGGAGGCGTGCCGCAGCCACTACAGTCACCACAATTGGAAATGCGGGACCATAGACCAAGTGCGCGCCTTGACTCAGTCACTCCTCGCGTCCGGAACTCTTCACAATTTCGCCGCGCGACAGCCTTGAACTCTCATGATTCCAGCCGAGATGGGTTTTGATACTCGCAATTTGATGAAAGCTCCCTGGCTCATTCTCTCCAGCGATCGGCCGCTCCGTCGCCGCGCATTCCTCGCCGCCACCACTTCGCTCGCAGCTGCCGCGTGCTGGTCCTCGCGGGCCCTGGGAGCGGTGGTCACGAACCCGTCGTTCTCTGCCGATCCCTTCTCGCTCGGCGTGGCCTCAGGCGATCCCGATGCGTCGAGTTTCGTCCTTTGGACACGCCTCGCTCCGCAACCGCTGGAAGGCGGAGGCATGCCCGCGGAAGACGTGGAAGTGCAATGGCGCGTAGCGGAGGACGAGCGCATGAGCAAAGTGGTCGCGCAGGGAAAGACGATCGCAAATCCCGAGTGGGCGCACTCGGTGCACGTGGAGGTGGAAGGACTGAAGCCCGATCGCTGGTATTGGTACCAGTTTCGCGCCGGGTCCGCGGAAAGCCCGATCGGTCGCGCGCGCACGATGCCGGCGAATGACGCGATGCCGGAACGCCTGCGACTGGCGTTCGCCTCCTGCCAGCATTTCGAGGCCGGGCATTACACCGCTTACGAGCACATGGCGCAGCGCGACGTGGACCTCGTTTTCCACCTCGGCGATTACATCTACGAAGGCGCCGGGCGCGACAAACAGGTGCGCAAGCACGTGGGCGGAAAGCTCAAGACGCTGGCGGATTACCGGAACCGGCTCGCGCAGTACAAAACGGATCCGGCGCTGCAAAAGATGCATGCCGCCGCGCCGTGGATCGTAACTTGGGACGATCACGAAGTGGAAAACAACTACGCGTCGGGCATCTCGGAGCGGAAGGTGATCGACCCTCAACAATTCCTCCAACAACGCGCGGCCGCTTACAAAGCTTACTACGAGCACATGCCTTTGCGGCGCTCGGCCCTTCCGAAAGGACCGGACATGACGCTCTACCGCGGGCTTCAATTTGGAAAGCTCGCCGCGTTCTCCGTCCTCGACACGCGGCAGTATCGCTCGCCCCAAATCCTCAACGGCCGTCGCGCCGCGCCATCGCCAGCAGCGGAAAGCGAAGACCGCACCGTGCTCGGGATCACCCAGCGCGAATGGCTTTTCCAGAATCTCGGCACGACATTCGCGACCTGGAATGTGCTGGCGCAGCAGATCATGATGGCCAGGGTGGATCGCGCGCCTGGCGCGGAAGAGCTCTATGTCATGGATCAGTGGCCGGGCTACGAAGCCGATCGGCGCCGAGTGCTGCGTTACTTGGCGGAGCGAAAGGTGGCCAATCCTGTTGTGCTCACCGGTGACATTCACAGCAACTGGGCGAATGAATTGTCCGCCAGCTTCGATGGGGGCGACGCGAAGCCGATCGCGGCAGAGTTCGTCGGCACGTCGATTAGTTCCGGCGGAGACGGCAAACCAGCCCCAGCTGATCATGCGACCGTTCTTTCGGAAAATCCCGGCGTGCGCTTTTTCAATACGCAACGGGGGTACGTGCACTGCGAGATTACGCCGAAGTCCTGGACGACGAGTTATGAGGTCGTAGATTTCATCACGAAACCCGGCGCGCCCCAAAAGACGGCCGCGAAGTTTGCGCTCGAGGCCGGGAGCTCGGCGCTGCACTCGGCTTAGGGAAAATGGGTTGTCTTGGCGTTCACTTTTCCCTGTCCGAAGACGAGGTGCATGACCTCCAACGTGTGCCGGAGTGCGAGCGTCCGGACTATGTGCACGAGGAAATCGAGGAGGAGTATTTTGCAAACCACCCCGAACGAATGGCGGAGAGCGACAAGGCGTGGGATGCCATGCATCGCGCGCTCGCGGATGGCCTGCTCTCGTGGGATGGCGGCGAGTATCCGCTCAACCATGTCATCCTGGGCGGCGAACTGCTCTATACGGATCCGGATTTCATCATGGTGCTGAAGTCGCCGGAGCAGGTCCGCGACGTTGCCGCCGCGCTGCCGGCGATCACGGAAGCTGAGTTTCGTCGCCGCTACTTTGCGATCGATGCGGAGAGCTACGGATGTCCATTGGCGGAGGACGACTTCGGATACACGTGGGAGTGGTTCAATACGGTGCGAACGTTCTGGCTCCGCGCCGCGGAAGAAGGGCGGCACGTGCTGTTCACCGCGGACCAATAGGGCGCTGTTCAGCGCGTGTGCCGGGATGTGACCGGGTTACCTCGGGGATTTCGCCCCTGTAGGGCTGGAAATCATTGATGCTACACCCAGGGCTTCACCCCACTGCCATTAAGTTAAGGAAAATGGCAGGTCAAAAAGTCTGTCATCCTGACCGAGTGTAACGAGGAGAAGGACCCCGGGCCACTCGCGAGGATCTCGTTAATTTCAGAACTCCGCTGCGAATTCCAAAGCAGAACGATACCCTACAGCCAACTCACTGCGGGCTCGTTCCTCGCCGCTCCGTTCAGATGACCCACGTTTTCATGCGGATCAGCCTCGCTTAACTTAATGGCAGCGGGGCTTCACCCTGGGCTTTCCCATTGAGTTCCTTCGCAGCAGGCAAATCCGCGCCGTAATAGAGCGATTGGCAAAAGAAGTTTCTGGATCGCTCCCACCCGCCATTCCCACCCACCTGACCTGACCTGACCGCTGACCTCTGAGCCCTACTGCGGCTGCCGTCCCATCACCGCGCCGCGCAGACGCTGCACTTCGGCTCGCGCCGTGGTTGCCTGCGCATCCGTTTCGCCGGGGAAATGCTGATCGAGGTGATCGAGCGCGCGCTGGAAGACGACCAGGGCTTCCGCTTGCGCAGCGGGATCGTACGCCAATGCCATCCCGAGCCGTTGCAGCACGTTGATGTACGTGAGGTGCGTGGCATTCGTCGCAGCTTCGCTCTTCACCACGGGCTCGAGGACACCCACTGCCTTGCGAAACTCCGCCGCGGCCTGCGGCATTTGGCGCTGCACGAGAAGAAAGTTCCCGAGGCGCAATTGCGAATTGGCGAGGTCCGTTTGCGCCTTTGCATCCTTGGGCGCAATCATGGCTTCTGCCGCGAGCAATCGCTGCCACTCGCGCAACTCGGCGGTCGCCAACGCCACGTTTCCCTCGCGCTCGCGAAGCTTCGCAATCTTTTCGGTCATGCTGGCAAGCGTCGCATTCAGCTCTGAGTTCCGGGGAAGTCGTGTCACGAGTTGGCGCGCGGCATCCCGTCCCGCCGTGTAGGCGCGCTCCGCTTCATCGAGCCGGCTCAATTCCAAATGCGCATCGCCCACCTGCGCATGCGCCTGCGCCAGGGCGAGCTCGGATTGCTCATCACCAAGGCGCTTTCGGCTCAAGGTGACAGCGGAGGCCCGTGCTTGTTCCGCCACTGCCAACGCCTCCCGCGGCTGCCCCATGCGCAGATAAATCTGCGCGACGAGTCGCTGATCGCTGATGAATTGCAGCGCCATGTTTGCCGGGGCGTTGGGCGAGTCCGCCACGCGCTGGCGCGTCTGCATCGCCTGCACTGCGGATTCGAGCGCCGCAGGATGATTCCCGCGCTCCTCGAGAATATCAGCGCTGTCGTGAAACGCATCCGCGAGGCCCATGAGGGCCAGGGGATCGTTCGTCTCGCGCGCCACCCGGTTGAGGTGCTCCGTCACGCGTTCGTTCGTTTCCGCGAGAAGACTGAGCTGCCCCATCGGCGCGAGCTTTTCGCGCATGCTCCGCTGCAGAAAGACGATCAGCTCATCGCTCTTCTGCCGTGCCGCCTGCGCGGCGATGCGTTGCTGCTGCTCCTTGTAGGCAAACCAGCCCAGGCCTCCCGCGGCGAGGAGCGCGAGCACGGCGATCCACGCTGCGGCACGGGGTGAACGTCGCGGAACTGCAGGAAGGCTATCACTCCGCGCGGCGCGTTCGCGCGCGGGCTGAGGCAACGTCTCGGGCGGAACGCCCAAGGCCGCGGCGATGAGCAACTGCCGGGCGTTCGACAGGCGATCTCCCGCGGCCGCGCCGCGACCCGTTCGGGCATCGATGATGATCGGATGAACGCGCCACTCGCGGTCGATGCTACCGTCTCGCCGAACTTCGTATTTCAACGAATCCGGGAAACATTCCGTCTCATCGCTCCCGCTGTCCGGTTCGCCCGCGACAATGAGCGCGATCACCCGCTCATGCCCGAGCCGTTTGAACAAACGGACTTCCTCAGCGACCGCGGCAGATCGCGCTGCAGCCGGCGAGCACACAACGACGAGCATGCGGCTATCGTCCAGCGATTGGCGAGAGGTGTCCGAGAGCGTTTCCCCGGTGGATCGATCCGCTTTGATGTTGGGAGCGAGCCGCGGCGGAATTGGGCCGAACGGCGTCGGACGTCCAACCATGTTGCGGGGCACGTCGAAAGTTTCCAATGCCTCCAGAACCCAATCCGCCCATGGGCGTCCGGGCGGACGATTATCGTCCGGCGCGTAGCTTATATAGGCGAGATGACGTCCAATTGGCCCTCGGGGCATGCAGGCGAATGGAGCAAACGTGGACTCCACGACAAGCCGGAAGCCGAGGGCGCGATGTGGGGAAAACACCAAACACGAACTCCAGGCGCCATCCGCACAGGGGGCGGGTTTAGTGTTTAGTGTTTAGCCCTTTTCCCCTCCCACCGCCTTGCCCCACATCCGCTCGAACAGCACATCGAACTCCGCGCGCTGGAGCTTCTGGCATTCCGAGACCAGTTCCTCCGCTCCAAACCGCACCTGTTCACACAGGCCAGTGACCAGGTACGGATCCCACGTTTCCTGCCGGGACATATTTGGCGACCCGCTTCCCACTGCGGCTTGCATGTCGGCGAAGGCCGCAAGTCTTCCAGCCCGCCGGAACCAGTACCGCGCATTATCGAAATCTCCCTCCCGGCGATGCATCATCCCGTGCCAATAGCTTCCGGCGGAGCTGGGCTCGTCCTGAAAGATGCGGTGAGCCTCGTCCAGCTCATCCAATGCATAAAGAATTCCCCCACGGATGAGACCGAACTCTCTCGGATCGAGAATCTCACGACCGTTTGCCAACTCCGAGTCGGACAAAGCGCGATATTCATCGGTTAAACTCCAAAGCAGCGGCTCTTTCGGCAGAATGGACCGAAGCACATCGTTGCGCGATAGCAGCTTATCGATGAATGGAGAATATTTTCGCATACCCCAGCCTAGCTACGGGAAGGCGCCTATAAAACGCCTGATTCGTCGGATGTGTTACCCGCCAGATACGAGGACCTCCGTATCGCCTCTCTATGGCATT
>CBHXZU010000165.1:0-9863 GCA_966125105.1 uncultured Prosthecobacter sp. | reverse complement strand
TCTCATGTGGAGATTGCGATTGGCGTAAAGTTTTGGGAAGCCCGGGGTCGGGCAGCGATTCGGATCTCAAACGCAATAGGCCGATCGCGCAAGCAACCGGTCAAAATTGGCCGTCGCAACAGGAAGCTACTTTTGGCAAGCGCTCTTCCAGATCAACCCTGGCGCGGCTCGCGGGTTCGTTCCGGTATTGTCTGAATTCACGCATCAAGAGTAAGGTGATGCGATGCGTCTTATCATAGCTTCCCTCGTTTCCCTGCTCGTCTCGGTAGTCACGTCCTTCGCAGGGCCTGTGCTCGTCTTCAAAGGGACTGGAACACAAGCAGGCGACTCCTCTCAGCTTTCCGCGGGGCCCGTTAGCGTTTACCTGCTCGTCGACCTCGGGACCAACGAAGTCGCGACGTTGACCTATTGCACGCGGGGCAAGCAGAAGATCCTCGTGGAGAATTCGCCGGAAGCATTCCGCAAGCTTACTTACTTCCTGAATACCGGGAAGAACCGGGCGGCGCTCCACCACCTCCAGGTCATTGAAATCGGCCAGACTTATATTTCGCGAACCCGCGCGTTCCGCGGTGATACCGCCGCGCTCAAAGCATCGAGCCTGCCGAACGTGGTGTCCCTCTTTCCGAAGATCCTGAATGGCACCGAGATCCTGTTTGCAGACGCCGAGCCAGACCGCGCGATCGACACGCGAGTCCTCCTCCGTTACCAGCAGCCGCGCACCATCGAATTGAACGACGAGAACCAAACGATCACCGCGGCTTACAACGCGCTGATTACCGAGCTCAAGGCGAAGGGATACAACTGAGATTACCGACCCGCTCGTTTTGCAGCGCAGGTGCGCTCGAACCGATTGAGGATAGCGTTTGGTTATTTTCCGCCCAGGCGAAATGTCAGTCCCGTAGGATCAGCGAGAGCACCCTCATTAGGGGCAGTGGAGACGCGTCAGCCCCGAGACCGTTCACGCCCGGCGGTTATTTTAGACTCGCGAAATGTCATTTTGTTTTTCAATCGATTCTTCGGGTGCTCGCGACGGATCTTCGGATGATCTAAGTGATTCTTAGGGTGCTCTAAGTGATTCTTCGGGTGCACTCGGCGGTTCTTTGGACGCTTTCGGCGATTCTTCGGATGGCTTATTCGTATCCGCGAGTGGTTCAGTGACAGATTCGGGCGCCTCAGGCCGATATTCGGATCTTTCGGGCGAAACTTCGGGTCGTTGAGCGGGAACTTCGGACGCTCTAGTCGAATCTTCGGAGGTCTCTGCCAGTTCTTCAGATTTTTTGGGCAGATATTCGAGTTATCGAGCCACCCGTGCTCCGACCGGTGTTAGATTAGAGCATCTGCCAATAGAAGTTTCCGGTTAAGGAGTCGCGCGTGAATGACTCGGGGTCCTTCAGTCGCTAGAGGTTGCTCAGATGACCCACTTTTTTGCCGGTCGGATACCGCGCTAACCGGAAGTAACTTTTGGCACCCGCTCTAGGCTAGACACCACCAAGCGAGCGCGATAGCGGCGGAAATCAAAATAGCCGTTACCAACACCAGCGTTTCGAAACGCTTTGTTCCAGTCGTAGAAGGTTCACTCTCTTGCATGCATGCCCGGCACTAAAGGCTGCAGGTCCGAGGCGGTTGTTCCCCCGAATCCGCTCCAGAGCCCTGCTGCCTTTGAGGTCGGGCGGCGGAACCAAGCATCACAGGAGATTGGCGTCAAATGTCCACGCAAAGACTGCGCGGGAGAGAGCGCTCAGCCGTCGGCCTTGGCCTCTTTACGCCGTTCCAGCTTTTCCGCCTGCTCGATTGATTCGTCGATTTGGGCGACGAGCATTTCTGGCCGGGTGGCTTGCTCTAAAATCCCGACGTTTGGATCTTTTTCGGGGTCCACCCCGAGCTTTAGGGCAATGTCCTTCAGGAGTTGCAGGGCTTTTGTGCTTTCCTGTTCCGCAAGGAGATTGATCTGCAAGTCAAGGTGGCTCCGGCGCTCTTCGATCCGCTGCTGCCGATTCTCCGAGATCATGATGAACGTCGAAAGGAATATCGCTTCGAGCGAGACGACCAGAGTTAGAAAACTGAAGGGATACGGATCAATTGGCGCCGCCGCCAAAGCCGTGTTGGCGATGATCCAACCTGTGAAGAAAACCACGTGAACCCACACAAATCCCATGGAGCCGCAAAATCGAGTGATGGTATCGGCTACTCGATCCGCAGAGCTGCGATGTGACTGCGCTGCCTGCTCCAACTCTGCAATTGCCTTCACATTCTGAGCGGTTAGCTGGTCCACACTCGCTGCGTGGTGAAATCTGGAGTCTCTTTTTTGGGCGTTCGAGTTGGTCCGGTTGGCCGCCATAACTCAGATTCGGAACCGGACGCCTCCGTGGCTCGCCGCTCGTTTTCCGTTCCTTGCTGTCGTGGCAGGTCCCAATGCGGCAGGAACATTCTCTGCGACGCGAGATTAGCGGCGCGATGTGGTCCGCTTCGCAAGCAGGGCCTTTGAGCACTGCGTGCCCGGCGTCCCATTGCGGCTGGGCCATCCGATGAGCAAACCTGCCAGCCGTATCCGCGAATCGGCGCGATTGGGTGAGGGATGAAACTATCGACACTCCAGGATCTGCTTCAGCACGAACTCAAGGACCTTTACAGCGCTGAGAATCAGCTCGTCGACGCGCTTCCCAAGATGGCGGAAGCGGCGACCAATCCGGACCTTAAGGCTGGCTTCCAAGAACATTTGGAAGAGACCAAAGTTCACGTCCAACGCCTTGAACAGATCGCGGAAGCGCTCGGAGTGTCCCTGGGCGGTCACAAATGCAAGGCGATGGAGGGGCTGATTGAAGAGGGATCGGATTTGATCAGCGAGGATGCGGAAGATGCTGTCCGCGACGCCGGACTGATCGGCGCGGCGCAGCGCGTCGAACATTATGAAATCGCAGGGTATGGAACGGCCCGGGCATTAGCGATTCACCTTGGGCGCAAAGAGATTACCGACCTCCTCGACGAAACTCTCGGGGAAGAAAAGGCCACCGACAGGAAACTGACTGAGCTCGCGGAGACCCGGATCAACTTCGAAGCGCAGAGCTCCGAAGAATAGGTCTACTGAGTCCTCGGGCTCAGCGCGTTTTAAATCCGCAGCTGCGGTGTCGCGCGACCCTTCGTCCCAACTCGCTCGATTCCATTACTGCTGCCGCCCCGTAATTTCTCCTCGAGGACTTATCGCGGCTCGGCAGCACTCCACGCAAGGCCTGCCCATGAATAAGACAACTGAGACAACGATAGCACACGACGACATCGCGGCCCTGGCCCGCCAATACTGGGAAGAAGAGGGTCGGCCCGACGGAAAAGATGAAGAGCATTGGCATCGGGCGCGGCGCGAACTCGAGATGCAAAGGCAACCGCAAGGCTCCGCAAAAGTCGCTGCCGCCGCGCCGCCGGCAAAGGGACCCAAGACGATCGTTACTGGGAGAATTGATCGGGCGTAGATTTCTCCGCCTGAGGCGACGACAAGGTCGCAGGTCGGCACCGGGGAAGGCTACGGGCGACTCGTAGTGGTCAAACCGGACGCGGGATCGAAAAAACCATCGATCTCGCCGCGAACCGGGTTATCAGGGGAGGCTCACCTTCAGCCGTGCATCAGCACGGCAGACTTTTTGCTTAATCTTTTCCAATGACTGTCCGCGCGTCCCTTGTCGTCACTTGCGTTTTTACCCTGGCTGGCTTCGTGCATGCCGATGTGATTTTTGGATCAACCACGGATGTTGAACTCAACGAAGGGAATATCCTCCAGACGTCGACGACTGGACCAACGGCCCGCGCCGGCGCCTCAGGCTCCGCCCCTGCGGGAGGACGCAATGCCCTGTTCGTTTTTCAGTTGCCCGACCTGGGACTCGTTGCGAATCCCTTCACCAGTGCTGATTTCGGTCTGAATCTGGCCACCCTCACGGGCACGCCCAACTACAACGTGGATTTGTACGCTTTGGGTACCCAGAGCAGCTCGACGATGACGCTCGGCAGCGGCGTGCTCTCGACCAATCGCTACTACGAGAGTAATGCGGTCGACTCAAACGCCACGCTGATTCAACAGGATTTCACGACTCCTGGGACAAACACCTTGGGCTTCAAGAATACCGGCTCGGCGGGTGACGTGAGCCTGCTGAATTTTCTCAATGCCGCTTACGCAGGAGGCAGTGGCGCGAATCTCTTCGCAGTCTTCCGGATCAATCCGGACGCCGATTTGGGCAGCGCGACCGTCGGTTACAACTACAGCTCCGCGGATGCGGGGACGGCTCCGGCGACAGCTGGGACGGGAACAGCTTTTGATCCTGTGATCACCTATGCCACTGTCCCGGAGCCTGCGTCCGCGCTCGTGCTCGCAAGCGGCTTCTGCGGCCTCATGTTCCTTCGCCGACGCTGCGCTTGAGCCGGCCGGAAATTCACCGCGGAGGCGCAGCCAGCCTGATGGGGCACTGCCATTAAGTTAAGCGTGATCGAGAAGGTTAAAAAGTGGGTCATCCTGAACGCAGTCAGCGAGGAACGAGCTGCGCAGTGAAGGACCCCGCGCCAGTCCCGGTGGACAACGTTACCCTGGGAGACCTTTGAAATTAATCCGCTTTTCGCGAGTGGCTCGGGGTCCTTCAGTCGCTTGAAGCTCCATCAGGATGACCGACTTTATCACCAATGGCCCTCCTTGACTTAATGGCAGTGGCCTGATGGGGTGGGATGTCTGGATCTCCCGGCGCGTCGTGTTGCGGTTCTGAGGACCAATCCTGTGCACACTGAGCGCGGAGCCCACAACGTGAGCTCCGCGCTTTTTGTGCTTCCTGGCTATCTGGCGCGACCTTCGCGCACCTTCTCCGCGACCGCAGCCGGCACGGGTTCGAATCGCACCGGCGTCATCGCGTAAGAAGCGCGGCCTCGGGAGAGGCTGCGGATCGTGTTCGCGTAGCCGAACATGTCGGCCAACGGCACTTCGGCGCGCACAAGGCATGTGCCTTGTTTGCTCTCCATGCCGATGATCTTTCCGCGGCGACGGTTGAGGTCGCCAAGGATGTCGCCTTGGTGTTCCGGCGGCACGCTGCACTCGACCTGCATGACCGGCTCGAGAAGAACCGGCGCGGCCTGGCGCGCGGCTTCGCGCAACGCTTCCGTCGCGGCGAGTTGGAAGGCCATGTCGTTGGAGTCTTTCACATGCGCAGCTCCGTCGAGGATCTGCACCTGCAAGTCGACCAACGGGTAACCCGCCAGCACGCCCGTCTGCACAGCTTGGCGAATGCCGCGTTCGACCGATGAGATGAAGTGCGTGGGGATGCTGCCCCCGGTAACGCGATTTTGAATCGCGATACCGGCACCCCGCTCGGCCGGGCGGACCGCCAGCACACCGCGGGCATACATGCCCGAGCCGCCGGACTGCTTCTTCAGCAAATAATCCGCCTCAGCTTCGCCGGTGATCGTCTCACGATAAGCGATCTCCGGAGCGCCCGCCTGTGTCTCCAGCCCATGATCGAGCTGAAGCTTTTGGCGGATGACGTCCAGATGGAGTTCGCCCATGCCAGCGATGATCGTCTGCCCCGTATCCGGATGCGTGAACGTCCGGAACGTGGGATCTTCATCGCTGATCCGGCCCAGAGCCGTGGCGAGACGTTGTTGATCTGCGCTTGAGCGAGCTTCCAACGCCATGCTGACCACCGGGTCTGGAAAACTCGGCCGCTCCAGCATGATGGGATGCTCCGGATCGCACAACGTATCTCCAGTGGTAAACCCGCGCAGCCCGAGGACCGCGCAGATTTCGCCAGCAGACACCGAAACGATGTCTTCGCGTTTGTCCGCGAAGACGCGGACGAGGCGGCCCACGCGTTCGGAGGTCCGTGTGCGCGGATTCCACACCGTGTCACCTTTCTGCAAGGTGCCCCGATAGAGGCGGACGAATACCAGTCGACCGGTGAGCTTATCGTTCACCTGCTTGAAGGTGAGCGCGACGAGCGGGAGATCGGGAACCGGAGCGACCGATTCAGTCTCTTCGCCCTGCTCGCCATGCGCCTGCGCCGGCGGACGGTCCGCCGGAGACGGCAGGTATTGGGCGACCGCATCAATCAGTGGCTCTACGCCCACAAACTTGTAGGCGCTGCCGCCAATGACCGGAACGAATCGATTCAGAATCGTCTGGCGCCGGATCGCGGCATGAAGGACCTCCGCTGCCACTGGTTGACTTTCCAACCAAAGCGCGGCGATTTGATCGTCCACTTCCGCGAGTCGCGCGACGAGCTCGGCCCGGCGTTGCTCCACCATGGCAGTAAACTGCGAGGGCACATCCGCAACGGTGTAACCACCGGAACGGCCATGCTCGAAAAGGAGAGCCTTGCAGTTGATGATGTCGAGCTGTCCGCGCAGATCGCCTTCGCTGCCAAGCGGCACGAGAATGGCCGCGGCGTTGGCGCGGAGCTTTTGTTGGAGCTCTGCGAGCACGTGATCGAAGTTCGCGCCGGTGCGGTCCATTTTATTCACGAACGCAATTCGAGGAACGCCATAGCGGTCCGCCTGGCGCCACACGGTTTCGGATTGCGGCTGCACGCCGGCGACGCCGCAGAAGACGGCGATGGCGCCATCGAGCACGCGCAAGGAGCGTTCGACCTCAGCGGTGAAATCGACGTGACCCGGCGTATCGATGACGTTGAACCGGTGTTCGAGGCCGGCGAATAGCTTGGAGCGATCCACCTCGGGCGCAGGCGTCCATGTGCAAGGCACGGATGCGGCGGAGATGGTGATGCCTTTCTGCCGCTCGATGGGATCGAAGTCGGTCTTGGTGTTGCCGTCATGCACGTCGCCAGCGCTGTGAATGACTCCGGCAAAGAATAGGATGCGCTCGGTGAGCGTGGTTTTGCCGGCATCGATATGCGCGGCGATGCCGAGGTTACGCAGGCGTTGGATGGATGAGTTGGCAGGTAGATGTAGACGTGTGGACATATGTGGCCATGGATCGACGTGTGAGTGTGTGGATGAGTGAGCTGGGAGCGACGGCGCGCTCGGCAGCGAGGGACCTAAATGCGAAAAAGCCCTGACACGCTTGCGTCAGGGCCGTGAGAAAGTGACTTAGTCGATCCGATTAAGCAACGTGCTCCCCAGCCTGGCGCAAACGCCGGCCGATCTGAATTAATTTGAGCACGCGAGCTAACATAGCTGGCGCGAAGCTAGGCGCGCGAAGGCGCCGCGTCAAGTCGGGGCCATACAGAAGGAGCTGTCGGGAAGGCCGACCGCTTCAGGCATTGAAAGCTCCGATCGATCCGCAGGGATGCGGACGGACAAAACGCTGCGATTGCATTCTCGCAGACCTGTCAAAAATGTCGACCGCGGCAGAAGGGGCTCCGCGCAAGCACGCTTGCGCCGTAGGCGGTTCGTCAGAACGGCTTTGACGTGCCATTCTCCGCAGACGTCGCACCTCGGATTCGCTCCAGTCTTCCGTTGAACCAAGTTGTATTTGAATGGCTCGCCTGGACCGCTCTGGCGAGCCGTGCTACGGCGCAAGCGTGCTTGCCGCGGCGTTCGCGGGAATCCCCCCTTCATTCATCCCGGCGTCTTGTGGCACCACAGTATCGCAAGTTCGTTTCTGGACAGTCTCTCAGACGGCAGGAGCCGTTCTTCAGAATCGTGACAGGCAGAATGCCGCTCCAGCGGCACCGAAAAACGCGCAAAAGCGGCAAAAAAAGTTTTTGGCATCGCTCAATTTCTACAGAGGAGCTCCAGAGAAGAAAAAAAGTTCAGACCCACCGCACTCGGTGCGGTGGGTGGTCAGGCAGGATGCGCGGCGTCATGAATGAGCACCGGTTGCGGGGCTCGGGCCGCCCAGTGGCGGGCTCCGAGTTTATTCCCAAGCCCGGATGGCTCGTCACATGGCGCAAATAGAACAAACCATATGAATGATTACACTCGTCGTGAACTCGCCAAGATGCGCCGCTCGAAGCAGCACATCTTGGATAACCCGATCACTCCGGCCATCCCGGTGCTGACAACTGAAGCCGCAGGGCTAACCGCCTCCATCACCGAAATCGAAGGCCTGGCACAAAGCCAGGCCGATGGATTCGGCACCGTATCGGGTGCGGTGGAGCAACGCCTTGCCGCAGTCGATAACCTGCTCAGCTTGATGCGCAGCTTGTCCAAGGCCTCGAAGGTCCTGGACCAGGAAACGCATCCCGATGTGGCAGCCAAGATGCGCATGGGCGACGCCAAGAGCTTCGAGGAACTGCTCGTGCAAGCGAACTTGTTCCATTCCACGCTGCAGCCGATCGAGGCGGAGTTCATCGCCCTCGGCGCTTCGGCAACCGTGGCGGCGGACTTGCAGGCTCTGATCACTGCGGTGGAAGCTGTGGGCAACCTGAAGCTGACGGGCCTCGATACCCAGATCGGCGGCACGACCGGGCTCATCCTAGCCGTGCGGAAGGGGTTGAAGCATGTGCGCAGACTCGACGCCATCATGTGCCAGGTCTACCGGGGGAACCCGGTGATGCTGGCGCGGTGGAAGGCGGCGTGCCGCGTGGAACGCGCGCCCAAGCCTGCAGAGGATCCGGTGGTAGCGCCGGTTGGCGGAAGCACTCCGCCGAATGGGACCTAGCGCTAATCTAGCGCCGGTCTATGACCGTCGCTCGCATCGCGGCAGGAAATCAGCGACGATTGCAGATCCACGCTGCAGCAAGGAAGTCGGCGACCTTCTTGCGAACAACGAAAAGCCGTCCTCTGAGCATTCAGGGGGCGGCTTTTCTTTGGAAGACTCGTGAGGGCGTTGTGATTCAGGCCGGAGCGCGGGGAGCATGGCACTTTGCGCTGTGGCCAGTTTGGCCGATTGAAGACATCGGCGCTCCCAGCTGCGGAACCTTTCACTTGCAGGATTCCGCCGAGAGTCTTCAATTCACTTCGTGAGCGTTCCTGACCCGCAGTTCAACCGGCGCTTTGTATTTGTCGTGCTTGGGAGCTTCCTCTTCTTTGCGGTGATGTTGGTTTTGCGAGTCGGCTTGGACGCGACTCCGTATGAAACCGTCGACAGCGCAGGGCGGACCATGGGTTTCAATGATCCGCTCGGCAGGGAGCATTACCTCATCATGGTGCAGAACTTCGCCCCGTTGCGCCTGTTCTCGGTGGACTATTGGTATGAATGGTTGCTGGTCCTCATGCAGGGGATCGGAGCATGGCTATTGCTTTCGCCCCGGCGATCCGGAACAAGAGGAACGCGTTGGTTCTTCGCCTTGCAGCTGCTGATTTTTCCTTTCGGTCTGCTGTGCATTCCCCTGTTGTTCCCAATGGCGATAGGGCTCTTCACTCCCAGTATGACGATGGATCGCGAGAGCTTCGTCGACGTGCCATTTCTTATCATCACGGCTCAACCGGTCTGGGTGCTTGCGTCAATTTGGATGGTGATTGGACTGACGGGTCCGGGTCTCGGGTTCTCGAAGTGCAAAGACGTATTCATGGAGGCGCTTCGAGCCGGGCGCCGAAAGGCGACAGAGGTGTTTCGCTGAGCGCCGGCCCCGGGACGTTGGAGGTTGGTCCTGAAAACTGTGTTTCGATGAAGCAACCGTGGGAACATTGAGAAGCGGAGGCTGGCTGATGCCGGGGCCGCCGGGTCTTTTCGGCTTGCCGCATCGCAATCGATCGAATCGAGAAACGGTTTTCAGGTTGGATGTCGACGACCGCGCGCTCGTCCCGCTTACCAGGCATTGAGATCACTTCGTCGAAGAGGTCCCTGAAATTGGCGAGTTCCCAAAGCACCTACGCCCCCGCCGCCTTTTCCTCACAAACAATTTCGGGGCGAGTTGCTAACAAACCCCTAAGCTCATCGTCAGACCCTCAGAACGATGTTTTCCGCTCCTGCAATTGCCACCGCCTAACGGGCGAAA
>CBHXZU010000164.1:0-9922 GCA_966125105.1 uncultured Prosthecobacter sp. | reverse complement strand
GAGCGACTCTACATTATAGAGGAAAACCTGCTTCTGTCCGCCGATGGCAACCAGCGGTGCCCAGGGGCTTACCGCAAGGGTCGTAAGCGCGCCAAGCGGGCGTGCTTTCACGAACGGCTCGAGCGGCAATTCGCCCGGCATCGGCGCGGGACCTTCAGGCCGGGTGAGCGACACTACCGCGGAATCGACTTTGTTGGCCTGCGCGACGGCCGGTTTGCTGTTCGCCGTTTCCAGCGCAAAGCCCGCGATCCATTCCTTCACCAGCTTCAGGTCTGCTTCAGATAGCTTATCACCCTTCGGCGGCATCTTCGGCTCATCGAGGTGCGCTGCCAGTTTATACAGCAGCGAACCGTCGGCGTTGCCCGGCTTCACGGCAGCACCTTGTTCGCCGCCGGCCATGGTGTCTTGGTAAGTGGTTAGATCGAGCCCCGCCTTTTTCTTATCCGGATTGTGGCAATTCGTGCACGCGTTCCGGAAGATCGGGAGGATGTGGTCGGTGTAATTCACCTTGGCCTGGGCAAAAGCGCTAACGCTCAAGCCGAGAAGGGCGGCGGCGGTGAAGGCGGTGTTCTTCATGGGTGTCCTTTGGAAACTATTTTTGGGCCCGCGAATTAGGGTATTTTGGCATTGCCACGGGCCGTCGGGCACTATGGCTGCCACGGGAGTTCTGGGACCTATGGCTTGCGAATTGAACGGCGACAGGGCAGGAGAGCAGGCCTCGTGTCCCGGTTCCCACGGCTATGTTCTCAATGACTCGCGATGAGATTCGCTTGGTGCTGTTCGTGTTACTCGCCCTTTCCGTGGGTGCGTTCGTGCAGTGGTGGCGGCGTTCAGAAACCGCCTGGCGTGTCGAAACAACGGCTGTTGCGGAGCCGAAGCGCGGGTGGGCGACACCGCCCTACGTCTTTAAAAACCGGACGGAGATGGAGCGCGTGAAGGAAAGCTTGGAAGCGGAGCAATCCCGCCAGTAACGAAGCGGGTTCCAAACTGCTGATCCGACCGCTTTGAAACTCATATCCTGGAATGTAAACGGCATCCGAGCCGTGCTGAAAAAGGGCTTCTTCGACCTGCTTAAGCGCGAGCAGCCGGACATCTTCTGCGCGCAGGAAACCAAGGCGCATCCGGACGTCGTGGAGGCGGATTGGCTGGGCTATCACGCCAATTGGAACTGGGCCGACAAGAAGGGCTATAGCGGCGTGCTGACCCTGAGCCGGGAAAAACCGATCTCGGTTTCCCGCGGCATTGGCGTTGCGGCACACGATACGGAAGGGCGGGTGCTCACGACGGAGTTCGAGTTATTCTACCTCGTGAACGTGTACGTCCCGAACTCGCAGCGCGAGCTCGGGCGGTTGCCGTATCGGCAGGAGTGGGATCGGGACTTCCTCGCCTATCTAAAGCGCCTCGAAAATAAGAAGCCCGTGGTGTTTTGCGGAGATCTCAACGTGGCGCACATGCCGATCGATTTGGCGCGCCCGAAGGACAACGTGAAGAACCACGGTTTCACACCGGAAGAACGGGCGGGGTTCGACGCGTTCGTGAACGCGGGCTTCGTGGACACGTTCCGCGCGATCGAGCCGGGCGAGGGCCACTACACGTGGTGGAGCCAGATGAACAAGGCGCGAGACCGGAACATTGGGTGGCGGATCGATTACTTCCTATGCTCGAAGGTGCTTCGGGCGAAGCTGAAGCACGCCTGCATTTACAAGGATGTGATGGGTTCGGATCACTGTCCGGTTGGGGTGGAGTTTCACCCTTAGCCAGTGACTCCTTAAAGGCGTTGCCCTGCGCGCAAGTCTTGCGCACAGCGAAACTTCGGATTCCTTCAGGGGGAATGAGCTCTCCCATGCGAGGCCTCTTGATGGCTGCTGTCGTGCTGATTGCCGGATCGGCCGGGTTCTTTATCGGACGTGTTTCGGCGCCCGTGTCCGATGGAGGCACTGGGTCGAGTCACTCCACGCCAGCGGGGACTGCCGGGGCTCTGAGCGCGATCAATGACAGAGCTGGTTCGCCGAGTGCGGCCGACGCCGCCCGAAACTCTGGTTTGGCTCCTGAAGACCGTGTGCCATGGACGCGTGACCGCTTGAAGAATGCCGCCCGGCAGGTGCTGTCGAGCGGCAGCGTGTTCGCGGGCATTCCGCGTGCGATTCGCATCTGCGCCTCATTGGAAAAGGAAGACTTTCCGATGGCGCTGCAGGTTGCCGGCTCGATGGCCGAGGACTTCAGCGAGCACGAAGTCTTCCAAGTGTTCGTCATGAACCGCTGGGCGGAGCTCGATCCTCGGGGTTTTGCCGAATATCTCAAAGACACGTCGTCGAAAGACCCGCTCCACTTCATGGATGAAACGAAGGACATCGTCTTGCCCGTTTGGCTCGAGCGGAACCAACTCGAAGCGGTGCAATGGGCGAAGTCCATTGCGGACACCGAGAAGCGCCGAGAGATGATGGAGGCCGTGGTGGGAGTGATGGCCAAGCTCGATCCGAATGGCGTCGTCGCATTTACCCGAACGCACGCGCCCGAACTTCTCGGAGAAAAGGGACTGCCGCCGGTCATCCTTAACGCATGGAAAGATGGCGCGCCGGAGGAAGCGGCGCGTCGTCTCGTCGCCGCCGGCGACTCCACGGCGGTATTGCACGACGTGGCGTTACGCTGGGCCGCGAAGGATCAGACTGCCGCGATGAAGTGGGCGAAGGAACTCGCCAATCCCGAACAGCGCACCCAAGCGATGAAAGCGGTGTTTTCGCAGTGGGCTTCGAAGGATTTCGACAGCGCCCTGGCGGCCGTGATGGAGAGCGAAGGGGATTCGCGTGGCGGTCCGGTCTTGGAGGCCGTGCTGAATCACTGGCCCGAGCGAGATCTCAAGTCGTTCGAATCGCGAGCGGCCGCGCTTCCGAATGGACCCATCAAAGTGCGAGGCTATGGCGTGATCGCCAATAAGCTGGCGAACGACAATCCGGCTTCGGCCGCCGAGTGGCTTGGCAAGCTGCCAGTCAGCGAGGAAAAAGATGAGGCGCTTTCGAAGTTTGCTGTCGCCGCCGTCGGGAAGCATGGAGCGGCGGCGATGGAATGGGCCGAGGTCATCGATGATCCCGCGAAGCGGCGTGAAACGCTGCGCACCGCCCTGGATCAATGGTTCCGCAGCGAGCCAGCCGCCGCCTACCAATGGATGCTCACTTCCGACGCGATGACGACCCAGGAAAAAGAGGCACTCCTGCGTCAATAGGACGGGCGAGAGACCTTCTTCGCGCGGGTTCAGATCCGGACAAATCAGCCGCGCGCGATGGCAGCGCCTGAAGCGGCGCTTGCAACCTCAGCGGTTATTGATCTGCCGCACCCGCTGCCTGGGTGCGCCGCCGTTCGTCGGTTGTTGCGGCGCCGCCTGCATACCGTTTTGGGGCAAGGCCGTGCCTCCGCGAAAACTTCCGGACGGTCCGCCGCCGGGACGCGGGACCTGGATGTTCGAACTACCGGGCCGCGGGATGGTCGGCGTGATGGACCCCGGCTTCTGGATCGTGGTCGGACGAGCAGCGGTATTCAGCCCGGGCGGAACGATCGATGGGGGCTGAGTCCCTTGGGGATTACCCCCGCGGCCGCCCCCAGCTTGCGGAGGAACCGCAGCGACAACGGGTGCAGAGTTCTCCTTAAACTTTACGTCCTTGCTGCGCCCTTCATGCGACATCACTACGACGCTCTGTCCCCACTTTTCGCCCCATTTCACTTCCTTCACCGAAAGCCCCTCGCGGTTCTTCTCATTGCCTTCAAAGCGCATCGATCCCTCGTCGCCGACGCGCTGCACGATCACGAAGCTGCGGCCGTCATCGAGTTTGCCCATGCCCGTGACCACTAAGTTGCTCAGGGCGTCATTCGCGGGCTCCTCTTCTTTCTTCTCGATGGGCGTCGCGGTGGCGAATGGCGAATCCGAAAACGTCTGCTCGTAGCGATCCTTGGCATACGCCGTGGGAATGGCGCTTTCACCGAGAGCGAGGCTGCTCAGGGCGCAGGTGAGGACGATTACGGCTTTCATGTGGGCAGATGGCAAAGTGGTCCAGGGCAGGACAAATTACAATGGCTCAAGTTCAACCCCGGAACGCCGGGGAAGTTTCCGCTGGTGGAGTATCAATCCCGCCTCGGGGCCGCAGTTATTCGCCCAGAAGCCAGTAATGGTGCTGGAAATATAACTCGCGCAGGAGAAAGCGGAATTGGGTGGAGAATGACTGGTAGGCGCTCGTCGGGGTTGGGGAGGCCTTTGCATTCATCCCGAGGTCATCTGCCATCGCCATGGCGCGTCGCATATGGAGCGGATCGCTCACGATGATGCACGTTTTCCAACCGTGTTCTCCCATCAGTCGGTTCGCCTCGATGAGGTTCTCTTTCGTTGTGTGGGAGACAGTCTCCGTGGCGATATGTTTAGCGGGAACGCCGCGGTCGAGGGCGTAATTTGCACCGGCTTCCGATTCCGCTCGGCGGTCACCTTCGCCATAGCCGCCGGTCAGGATGATCTTTCTCACGAACTCCCGCTTGTAGAGGTCGATCGCGTGGTCGAGACGCGCGGCAAACACGGGCGATGGCTTGTCGTCGATCACTGCCGCCCCGAGAACGATCGCTACTTCGGCCCGCGGATTGTTGCGAGGCAACGTGTAACGCAGAGTGAGTCCTGCTTGCACCGCGAGCCAGGCGAGGATCGACAACGCCGTCCACAGCACTACGTTCTTCAGGCGGGATCGCCGCGCGCCTGGCGGGTTATCCGCGCGACGGGCATCAAGGTTTCCGCTCATAGACGAGCTTCCCGCCCAGGTAGGTCCGGCTCACCGTGGTTTCGGCGAGTTCTTCTTCCTTGCAGGTGAGCAAATCGCGGTCGAGCACGGCGAGGTCGGCAAGTTTCCCGGGTTCGAGACTCCCTGCGCGATCATCCATTGAGAGTAATCGCGCATTATTGATCGTGTAGAAACGAAGCGCCTGCTCGCGGGTGAGAGATTCCTCGGGGTGGAGAGGCGCGTCCTGCCATCGAGCGCGACGCGTGACGGCCGTGGCCATGCCGAGAAAAGGGTTGTATGGATTGTTCGACCGCAAAGAGCCGATCTTCTGCATGTGATCGGAGCCGCCGCCCGCCACGATCCCTGCGGCAAACATGCTGCGGAGCGGGATGAACCATCGCAGCCGCTCGCGGCCGAAATGCCCGACCAACGTGCGCGTATCGAGGTAGAGCCAAGCGGGCTGAAGGTCGAACATGACCCCGAGCTTCGCCCCGCGTTGGATCGCCTCGGGCGACATGAAACTCGCGTGCGTGATCGAGCATCGCGTCTTCGCGACCGGGAGGCCTTCGTCGGCGAGCGTTTGGTAAACATCGAGCAGCGCGTCGACCGCGGCATCGCCTTGCGAGTGAGCGGTGAATTGCAGCCCGCTCTCCACGGCGGCGCGAGCCATCGCGAGCAGGCGGTCATGTGGGATAAAGCGCACGCCGCGATACGCCGGATCGGTGATGCCATACATCGGGCTCACGCCCCACGGTTCGCGCATGTAGGCGCTGCCGGTAAGCATCCCCCCATCGAGGTAGGTCTTCACGCCGATGATGCGCAGCCAGTCGTCGCCTTGCTGGCGCAACTCGCTCCGGCCAACGCTCCGAATAAACTCGGTAATCTTCTCGATCTCGCCGACGGACGCGATGCCCTGCGAGCACCGCACGCGAACGGTCAACGTGGCGCCGTCGCGGAGCGCCCGGTAGCGATCCATACCCTCGAGGGAGGCATCCCGATCGCAAACGGACGTGATCCCGACGGAATTGTAGTCCGCAAAGAGCTGCCGCAGCCGCTCCTCGTGCTGCTCGGGAGTCGGGGTCTTCGTGTTCGACTTCACCTTCACGTAGCGCGTGCAATTCCGGAGGATCCCCGTGGGCTCGCCGGATTGCGGATCTTTCTCCGCAAACCCGCTGCCGCCGTCGCTTACCTTGAAGTCGCGGTCGATCCCGCTCTTTTGCAATGCGAGCGTGTTTAGCGAAGCATCCGGTCCCGTGCGGAAAAGCACGGGATGCTTGGGTGCTACGGCATCGAGCTCCGCCCGGCTCGGATAACGGCGCTCCCGAAGCCGCGTGATGAAGACCTGCTGCAGCACGATCCACTCGCCCTCTGGCACCACGGCCGCTCGCGACTTGACGTAGCTCAGAACATCGCCGACGGACTCCATTTCGGGAATCGGATGATCAAACTCCGTGAGGCACGCATTTGCCGCGTGCGTGTGGGAATCGATCAGCCCAGGAATGACGAGTTTCCCCGCGAGGTCGACGACTTCCGTCTTCGGCCCGCGCGTTGAAAGCACATCCGCGTCGCTGCCCGTCTTGAGCACCTTGCCATCCTGGATCGCGATGCCCTCCGCGATGGAAAACGCGGCGTCCACCACCGCGATCTTTCCGTGGTGGAGAATAAGATCGGCATGCTCCGCGCAGAGCGGCTGATGGTAACCGGCGAGCGCGAGAAAGGCCGCTGTGATAGCCCGCCGAGTTGCTGGAAGGAAGTGCATCTGCGGCTGCGTTAATTACGGCATGCGCCTCGCCGCAAGAAGCGGAAATACGCGGGCGAACCCGAACGCCCGTTGATTAGCCTCCTGCACTGCCGCCGCGTTCGCCGCGCCCGCCGCGGTCCAAAAACAAAACAGCGCTGTCCGCAATCTGCAGACAGCGCTGTGAGATATTTCAGCTTCTGATGGTTACTTGATCTGCACCGTCACCTTGCTCTTCGACTCCACCTTGGCGCCGGGGATCTCCTTGATCAGCTTCGAGGCCGCTTCCCAATTGGGCGCGCGATCGATCGCCTTGAAGCGCTTGATGTCCTTGAGCGCTTCGCCGACCGGCAGGTCCACCATCGTGATGCGCGTGCCGTCTTTATTCTCCGCGTCGGTCTTTACGATCGTGCCGACAATGTTCACGGCAATCGCAATGCGCATGTCCTTGAGCATCGAAGCGGCCGCGGCCATCTGCGCGTCTTCCTGCGGGTCATCGGGCTTGTTCTCCGGCTGCTTGTTCGGGGAATTGATCGTCAACGTGCCGCTCGCCTTGTCGTATTTGAAAGTGATCGGATCCTTGCCTTCCTTGTCATCACCGCCGCCCGGGCCCATATTCATATCCGCGCGGACCTTGTTGATGTCCGGGAAGCTGAACGTCGCGCGCTTGCCGACGAAGTCGCCTTCCTTATAGGGCTCGACGCCTTCGAGCTTCACGCCTTCACCGAGTTTCCCGGCCATCTGCTCGGCTTCTTCCTTCTTCATCATCTGCTCGAGGGGATCCGCATTGGCGTCTCCGCCGAGGGCTTTCATCTGGGCGATCGCGTCCTTGCCCATCTTGAGCGTCATGACGATCGTGCCGGAGCCGTCCGGCTTCACATTGATAACCTGCTCCGCCTGGAAGCAGCCTGAGAGGAAAACCGTGGCCAAAGCGAGGAGGGCCACGGCGAGAGTTCGGATGGTTTTCACAGGGCTGAGGCTGTGCGCGCGAGCAACTTGTGGCAAAGGAATTATGTCGCAGCGCGCGGACATAATTCAGTGAACGCTCCCTGCGCCGCCTGCGCGACCCAAGTCATCCTTTCCGAGCCCGTCTGCGCCGCTTCGGCAATTCCCGGCAACGGCATTGCACCGTCTGCCGACTGCATTGCACATCCATCCGGCAGGATTGCGCTCCCAATCGGGAGCGTTGCACATCCATCCGCGACCATTGCAGTTCCTGACGTCTCAATTGCACTGCCCTCCGTCGCAATTGCACTCCCACCCGGCAGCATTGCAAAGCCTGCCGATGCAATTGCACTCACCTCCGGGCAAATTGCACTGTCTGCCGTCGCCATTGCACTCCCATCCGCGAGTTCCACGGGCGAAATGTTCCACGAATCGCCGATTTTTCCCTCAGTCGCGCTCGGGCTCGACTCTCAGGTCCAAAGAAACGCCGCTCCGATGGTTGTATATCGAGTGCAAATCGCCCGGCAGCCGATATTGACGCAAAATCTTGCGAGGAACTTTGCTGTCCTGAAGCTGTTGGGCGTGGCGTCGCTGATCGGCTGCGCCACGGCGTCGCTCGTTTATGCCGAAGACGCCACCAGCTTGTGGTCGAAAAAGATCCAGCCACTATTCGACGTCCAGTGCGTGAAATGCCATGGACCGATCGAGCAAAAGGGCGGGCTCGAACTGGATACACCCGAGGCCATTTTGAAAGGAGGCGATGGAGGTGCCGTGATCACACCCGGAAAGCCGGAGAACAGCGCGCTTTTCACGAATCTCCTGGCGGACGCCGACCCGCACATGCCGCCGAAGAAGCAGCTTTCCGAGACCGAGCGGGAGCACGTGCGGCAATGGATCGCGGCGATGACGGCCACGCCGGTCACCGAGAAAAAGCCGGCGCCGCAGGTGAAGCGCTCTTTTGACTCGATCACGCAAGCGATCGACACGCTCATCGCTGAAGGTTGGGAGCAGCGTGGCGTGAAGCCGGCCGCTGCGGTGGACGACCGCACTTGGTGCCGTCGCGTTTATCTCGACCTCGCGGGGCGGATTCCGACGTCAAAGGAACTGGAGGAGTTTCTGACGGCGCCCGCTAATACCTGCCGCACGGACTTGGTGGATAAGCTCCTTTCCTCCACCGAATACCCGGCGCGGATGCGCGAACTGTGGGACGTTTTCCTCATGGGCCGCCCGAAGCGCGATGGTCAGGAAGGGCGCCGGAAGCAGAATAACTGGTGGGCGTTTTTAGAGCAGGCGTTTCGTGACAACCGCCCGTGGAACGAGACGGTGCGCGACATTCTCGTCGGGCGAAACGATCGCCCCGAGAGCAAGGGCTCCTCGTGGTTCCTTTACGAGCGGCGCAATGAACATCAGCGAATCGCGGAAGCGGTCGCGCCTGTCATTTACGGGACGCAGATCGATTGCGCGCAGTGCCACGATCATCCGCTCGCCCGGGAGATCAAGCAGGCGCACTACTGGGCGCTCGTCGCCGCGTTTAACCGCAGCAAAAACGTCGAGAAGAGCAATGAAGTGGCCGAATCCGCGGTGGGCGGGTTCATGAACTTCACGAATCTGAAAAAGGAGTCGCAGCCCGCGCTGCTGACCCTGCTCACGGGCAAAACCGTGGACGAGCCGCGCCCGGGCGGTGATCAAAAGGAGGAGGACAGCGACGACAAATACGTCGACCCGAAAGCCAAGGCGAAGGTGCCGAAGTTCTCGCGGCGTGAAGCCTTCGCGGAGGCCGCCACGGAAGAGAATCCGCTGCTCGCCCGCGCGTTTGTGAATCGCATGTGGGCGACCTTCATTGGCCGCGGCATCGTGCATCCCGCCGATGAGATGAATGCGCGGAATGCGCCGAGTCATCCCGCGCTGCTCGATTGGCTCGCCGAAGACTTCGGCGCGCACAAATACGACGCTCGCCGCCTCGTGCGCGGGATCGTGCTCAGCCGCGCCTACGCCCTGGGACATGGTGATGCGCCGCCGGATTCCTTTGCCGCGATGGTGGAACGTCCGCTCACCGGCGAGCAGCTCGCCCGCTCGTGGCGCGTGGCCGCGGGGCTTCCGCCGGAGGACGACGCGCTCCGTGCCGCCGTCGTAAAAGCGATGCCGGATGTTTTGCCAAAAGAATACAACGCCACGTTCCAGCAAGCGCAGTTCCTCACGAACTCGCCCGCGGTCGCTGGGTTGCTGAAACCGGAAAACGGCAACACTGTCGAGCGCCTCGCCGCGCTCCCGGATAACACGCAACGCGCCCGCGAAGCTTTCGTCGCAGTGTATGGCCGCGAGCCGGATACCGAAGAAGCCGCGCAGATCTCCGCATTCCTCGACGGTCGCGCGAATCAACCCGCCGAAGCCGCGCGCGATCTTGTGTGGGCGCTGATAACGAGCGCAGAGTTCCTGACGATGCCGTAGAAATGGATTCTCCATCTTCCAATCACGCTCCGGGCCAGTG
>CBHXZU010000163.1:0-9925 GCA_966125105.1 uncultured Prosthecobacter sp. | reverse complement strand
GATCTTCGCTCCGGCACGATCACGACGGATATCACGAGTCCCGGTGCGGGCGGTGCATTGAACCAGGGGACAACCGGAGTTCTTTCAAAAACGACGAACGGCACGGTTACGATCAGTGGCGGCGTGACCTTCCAGAACACTCTCGAACTGCGCATCAGGGAAGGGACTATCTCGATGGGCATTGGTAATTTCCCTGTCGGAGGCTCGGCCATGATCTCCCTCGGTGACGCGACAACGAGCGCGACACTCGATGTGTCCGGCGCCGGATCCACAAACAGCACGCGCCCATTCACGCTTAATGCGGGTGGCGGCACTATTCGAATGATGGACGCTGCAGGTTACGTGGCGCTGAACGGGATCATCATTGGACCGGGCGCTTTGACGAAGACCGGAAACGGCACGTTGATTCTGAACAGCCCCAACGAATACGGGGGCGACACGCTGGTAAATGCGGGAACATTGGAACTGAATAATATTTCGGGCTCGGGCAGCGGGGCTGGGGCTCTGACAGTGACCGGAACTCTCTCGGGAAGCGGCTCGGTCGTTACCGGGCCTGGAAAATCCGTGCTGATCAACGGGGTATTTCAGCCTGGCTTTAGCGGCGGACTCTTCGGGGTGGACTTCAATCTCACCGCGGGGGTAGGAGCCGCGACTGTCTTTGGAGCGACGAGCGTCACGCGGTTCGACTTGTGGTCGACGACCGGCACGGATCAGAGCGGGATTTTCGAAGCCGCTGACCGTTTAGTGATCGGCGGCGATCTCCACATCTCCGGAGGGGCGGTCCTGAAGCTGACGAATCCAAACCTCCTGGCCTTCCAGGCCGGCGACGTGTTCCGTCTCTTTGATTGGACGTCTGCCGGGGCTGTCACCGGTTCGTGGACGATCGACTCAACCGACCTCAACCTCAATGGGGTCTTCCTCGATACCGCGCAACTCTACACGACTGGAACCGTCGCGATTACCGCAGTGCCGGAACCCGGTTCAGCGACGTTCATACTTTTGGGTCTCGCCGCCTGCATTTCGCGCCGCCGCCGTGGCGCCTCGGCTGAGTAAGTTTGAAAACGGATTGGAAGGTAACTGCGAAGGACGCAAAGGGCGCGAAGAGTTGGTGAGCCCGCGGTTCCGACGGCTCATGTTTTGATGCCTCAGGCGCGACCTTCGCGTGCTTCGTACCCTTCGCAGTTACATCCGTTCCTGGATTGCAGAGTGAACATATCAGACGACGTTTTCCGCTGTCCGAAAAGCCCGTCACCCTGAGGCCTCTCAAAAGCCGTTCCGGCTAATTGTTTGTCGGACAAGAACTGCGCAGGAAGCGCGCTCCAAAGTGGCATAGCCGGCCCGGCTCTCCCCGGCATCCACAAGATGCCGTGCAGCAAAATGGTGAAGCCAACTGACAGGAAAGAAAAGCCGGCAACGAAAAGCCAGGTCATCCTGATGGAGCTTTAGCGACTGAAGGACCCCGAGCCACTCGCGACGGCTCATCGCCGGGAGCATCTCCGGAGAACCGCCCCCGAGGTTGAGTTATTTTAATGGGGAGTTTCTTCGACTGAAGGACCCCGTTCCATCCAGAGCAAGCAAGTCGCCGGGAGAGCGACAGAACCCTGCTCGCTGAAATATTGCGCACTAACCGACAGGGCCGCTGCGACTGGTTCGGCAAAGCAGACGATTGTCTTCATTCCACGCGGAGATGCTGTAAGCATTCGCACTTCCTGCCCTGATGAAGCTCACGTTCTTCCTCCTTCTGGTCCTCTCCGCCTTCAGCACGCTATTCGCAGCGCCGCCGAATGTCGTGCTGATCATCTCAGACGATCACGGGTGGACCGACTACGGCTTCATGGGCCATGCGCAATTGCAGACTCCGAATCTCGATCGTCTCGCCTCGCAGAGTCTCGTTTTCCCTCGGGGATACGTCCCCGCAAGCCTGTGCTGCCCGAGCCTGGCTTCGATCGTTACCGGCAAGTATCCGCACCAGCACAAGATCGTGAGCAACGATCCTCCGCTGCCGGAGGGACTCAAGGGCGCGCAGATGCGCAAGGCTCCGGAGTTCATCAAAGGCCGGGAGAAGATGTCGGGATTCATGAAGGAGGCAGTGACGCTGCCTCGCCTGCTGGCGCCCCTCGGTTACCGCAGCCTCCAGACGGGGAAGTGGTGGCAAGGTCACTACTCGACCGGGGGATTTACCCACGGGATGAGCTTGGGCGACGAGACGAAGGGCGGCAGGCACGGAGATGATGGCCTCACCATCGGTCGGAAGACGATGCAGCCCGTGTTCGACTTCATCAACAGGAGCGTGACGGACGGTAAACCATTCCTCGTGTGGTATGCGCCGATGCTTCCGCATGATCCGCACAATGCGCCGGAGCGCCTGCTGGCGAAGTATCGCGACAAGGCGCCGAACGAGGCGACGGCTCGCTATTGGGCGAACGTCGAGTGGTTCGACGAAACGTGCGGGCAATTGCTGACGTTCCTCGATGAGAGGAACCTCAGCGAAAACACGCTGGTCCTCTACGTCGCGGACAATGGCTGGATCCCCGGCGCGGCCGTGAACAAGTTCGATGTGCGATCGAAGCAGTCGCCGTACGATGGCGGCCTGCGCTCGCCGATCCTATTGCGGTGGCCCGGCAAGGTGGAGCCGCGCAAGAGTGAGGCGCTGGCGACGTCGTTGGACTTTGTGCCAACTGTGCTTGCTGCAACCGGAGCGGAAGGGCCGAAGGAGTTGCCCGGCCTGAACCTCCTCGATGAAGCAAAGTTGAAATCGAGGAGCACTCTGTTTGGCGAGTGTTTCACGCACAATGCCGTGGATCTCGCGCGACCGGCATCCGGTTTGCGCTGGCGTTGGACGATCGAGGGAAATTGGAAATTAATCGTCCCGGCGCCGCAGAATGAACCGGAAGGGAAAATCGAATTGTTCGACCTCGCCGCCGACCCTCATGAGAAGACAAATCTGGCGGAGAAGGAGCCGGAACGCGTAGAGCGAATGCGCAGCGCGCTCGATCGTTGGTGGGAGGGTAAGTAGGCGCTACGCGATCACGTCGAAGGCTTGCCGCTATCAGTCTTTTTCGTGAGCAAATAACGCAGGGCTGAGCCTAGTCCGGCAAAGCGGAACTGCGGATCGACGTATTTCTCGAGGACGTAAAAGGCAAAGTAGTAGGCACGCGCGAAACTCCAGACGCAGATGCACAAGAGGAATGCGGTGCGCAGCGTTGGTTTGGTGATCAAGAGGAGTATCCCGGAGAAAAGTCCGAGAACCACGAATAGAATGCCTTTCAGTTTGATCCAAAAGGGATCGGCGAGGTCTTTCATGGGTGGGCCGTTCGACAATAGAGAGGGTGGCGGACGTTCAAACGCGGATCAGGCAAATTCACCGGACCGCGAACTTGAACAGCCGCTGCGAGCGCGCCTGCGGAGGGCGCACGGGGGTCCGGCCCGTGATGAGGGTCGCGGAAATCGGTAGTTACGAGCGATGCCAGTGAAACGGCCGCCGCTGCGCCAGCGAGGCGATCCAGGCAGGTTCTGGAGGACTCCAGCAACGAGACGCCCGGTGGATGGCGAATCCACCGTAAACGGGCCGGAGCCCCGTTCTCCCATGGGCGCGGCTCCGCGCAGACTACGCCGCATCGATCTTCTCGATTCGCGCCTGATGCCTTCCGCCTTCGAATGGCGTTTCCAACCAGACGCGCACAATTTCGAGTGCCGTCTCTTCGCTCATCATGCGCTCACCGAGGGAAAGGACATTCGAGTTATTGTGCAGTCGCGTGAGCCGCGCGGATTCGGTGTTCCAGCAAAGTCCGCAACGAATCCCTTTCACGCGATTCGCCACCATCGCCTCGCCGTTTCCCGAACCTCCGAGAACGATGCCGCGCTCATATTCCCCACGCGCCACGGCTTCCGCGGTTGGCCGGATGAAATCCGGGTAGTCCACCTGCGTGTCTGAGTATGTCCCGAAGTCTCGCACTTCGTGTCCCTCGCTTTCCAGCATCCGCTTGATTGCTTCCTTGTAGCGATACCCAGCGTGATCCGTCCCAATCGCGATCTTCATGCGCGCATCTCATTTCGCCAGCGATCGAAACGCAATGCTGGAGGAGGCGATCGACCGAGGCCGCGAAAGATCCGGGATGCGCGGCAAGGCGAGGGGCGTTCTCGTGGGATGGCTCGGCAAACCGTCCGTGCGCCCATGCAAGTTGCGCCGGTTCGTCTCGAGCGGGGTTTCTACGCCAGCACGCCGGGAATGATCTTCGCGCTGCCGGCGACGCCGGTGAGCCGTTCCATGCGGGCATTATGCTCGAAGAAGAGATCGTCGTTCTTGATCCCAAGCGCAGCGAGGATCGTGGCGTGGAGGTCTTTGAAAGCGTGTGGCTGCTGCATGGCCATGAGGCCGATTTCGTCGGTGGCGCCAATGCGAGCACCTGCCTTTACCCCGCCACCAGCCATCCAGATTGTGAATCCGGCGGCGTTGTGTTGCCGGCCATCGGCTCCTTGCATCATGGGCGTGCGACCAAACTCGCTCGCCCAAATGACGAGCGTCTCCTCGAATAATCCGCGTTGTTTCAAATCAGCGAGGAGCGCAGCAATGGGTTGATCGGTCCACAAGGCGCGGGGCGTGTGATTCTTCGTGACGTGATCATGCGCGTCCCAGCCGTCTTTGTCCGGCATGTCATAGAGTTGCACGAAGCGAACACCGCGTTCGACAAGGCGGCGCGCGAGAAGGCATTTCCGTCCGAATGCCGCGAGCCGGGTCTCCTTGTGCTCGACTCCGTAGCTCTCGCGAATCGCCGCCGATTCTCCGGCGAGATTGCCCACGTCGAGCGCGGCTGCCTGCATGCGGTAGGCGAGTTCGTAGGAGGCGATGCGGGCGTCGAGTTCGGCAAATCCGGGGCGCGCTTCACGGTGCTTGCGATTGAGTTGCTGGATGAGGTCGAGCGATGCGCGCTGGCCTTCAGCAAACTCCGGCGGCGGCAGCAGATCGAGAACCGGTGTGCCGTTGTCGCGCAGACGCGTTCCCTGGAAGGCCGGCGGGAGAAAGCCATTGCTGTAATTCGCGGAGCCGCCGAGCGGGCCGGCGTCAAATAGCAGCACGTAACCGGGAAGGTTTTGATTTTCGGTGCCGAGGCCGTACGTCACCCAGGAGCCGATGCTCGCTTTGCCCGCCTGGATTTCGCCCGTGTGCAGTTGGTAGCTCGCGGGCGCGTGATTGTTCGACTCGGCCTGCAGGGAGTGAATGAAGCAGAGATCGTCCACGTGCTGCGCGACGCGCGGATAAAGATCCGAGACCCACATGCCACTCTGCCCATATTGCTTCCAGCCAAAGGGGCTCGCCATGAGCTCCTCCTTGCATCCTTGGAAGACATTCGCGTGCCGCGACTTTTTCACCGCTTCCTTGAGCGAATCTGGCACGGGTTTGCCATTCAGCTTCTGCAGCGTGGGTTTGTAGTCGAAGGTATCCACCTGCGAGGGCCCGCCGACCATGTAGAGGAAGATCACGGACTTGACTTTCGGCGCGATATGCGGCTGGCGCGGCGCGAAGGGATGCACGGGATCGATCGAGAGCGGCGACTGTTCCGCCATGGCCTTTCCGATCATAGTCGCCAGCGCGAGAGCGCCGAAGCCACCGCCCAGGCGGGACACAAACTCACGGCGCGAGCAGCAGCGGCAGGAGGGCGCGTTCATGGTGGCTTGTGAGTGCATTTCTGGCACACTAAGACAATCCCAGCGAGCGGACTTTCTTCTTCCTAATCCCATGACGCGGTGCCTAGCGCTACTACTCATTGGAGCAAGTGCCCTCAGCGCGGCGGAGTTATCGCCGGATGATCACTTTCGCCAACGCGTCTGGCCGCTCCTCGACCGCGCATGTGTGCAGTGCCACGGCCCTGAGAAGCAGAAGGCAGATTTGCGATTGGATTCGCGGGAGGCTGCCCTGCGCGGAGGCGAGAGCGGTTCGGCGCTGGTGCCAGGAAAGCCCGCGGACAGTTTGCTCTTCCGGCTCATCCGCCATGCCGATGGAAATCGCGATCGCATGCCGCCGAAGCAAAAGCTCGCGGACGGGGAAATTGCAGACGTGGAGAAGTGGATCAGCACCGGTGCTGCCTGGCCGAAGATCGAGGCAGCCGCGGCGCCGGTCGCTGTCGGCGAGCGGATCGGCGACGCGTGGTCTGACGCGCGGAATCCAATCGTCCGGATCTTTGGCGGCAGACGGCTGGACTTGTGGTCTCTGAAGCCAATCAAAGCTCCGCCCTTGCCGGATGCGCGAGAGGAGAAATGGAGGCGGAACGGGATTGATCATTTTGTGCTCGCGCGCAGTGGCGGGGCACTTGCGAAAGAAGCAGACCGCCGAACGTTGGCGCGGCGTGTTTCCTTTGACCTGATTGGTTTGCCGCCAACGCCGGAGGAAATGGCGGAGTTTCTCAACGACTCAGCGCCCGATGCGTACGAGCGGCTCGTGGATCGGTTGCTCGCTTCGCCCCGTTACGGTGAGCACTGGGCGCGCATGTGGCTCGATGTCGTTCGTTACAGCGACTCAAACGGTTTCGACTGGGATGAGTTTCGCCCGCAGGCATGGAGGTTCCGGGATTACGTCGTCCGTTCGTTCAATGCGGACAAGCCCTTCGACCGCTTCGTTCGCGAGCAGTTGGCTGGAGACGAAATGGTGGGAGGCGAACCGCGAGACGCAGCTGAGCAGGATGCGCTGATCGCCACGGGCTATTTGCGGCTCGGTCCTCATGACAACAGCGCAGGGAGCTTTGGCGAGGACGGAAAAGTGCGGCAGCAACTGATGGCGGACCTCGTTGAAACGTCCGGGGCGGCGTTCCTCGGGCTCACCATGGCGTGCTGCCGTTGTCACGATCACAAATACGATCCGCTTTCCCAGGCGGATCATTATCGCCTGCAGGCATTCTTCCAGCCGGTGAAGTTTCGCGATGACCTCGCCGTGGATCTCGCGGAGAAGCAGGACGAAATCCGGAAGGCAAACGCGGGGGTCGATGCGGAGGTGGAAATCCTCAAGCAGGACGTCTGGAAACTTACCGAACCGACGCGCCAGAAATTGCGCGAGCCGTTGATCGCGAAGCTGAGCGCAGAAGAGCAGGCGATCCTGCGCCTGGGTGATGATGCGACGGCCGAACAGAAGAAGGCCAAAAAGAAGATCGAAGAAAAGGTGAACGTGCCGGGCGAAAAGGTGCGCGAAGCGCTGGATGCGGAGACGAAGAAGCAAGTGAAGGCAGCGGAGGCGAAGGTTGCCGCGGCGGAAGCGAAACGGGTTCCATACCTTACGGCGCTGCTCATGACGGACCGCGAAGGCGAAGTTCCCGCGACGCGAATCCTCGATGGAGGAGATCTCAGCCGGCCGCGAAATGAGGTGTCGCCCGGGATCATTTCTGCGCTCGATCCAAATCCGGCCCGCATTCGGGCGGCTGCGCGCAAAGGATCAACGGGGCGCCGTTCAACTTTGGCCGATTGGATCGTAAGCGACGATAACCCGCTGACTGCGCGTGTGCTCGTGAACCGTGTCTGGCAGGCATACTTCGGAACCGGGATTGTTGCGACTCCGAATGACTTTGGATTGGCCGGCGCAAAGCCGACGGAGCCGGAACTGCTCGACTGGCTGGCTTCCGATTTTCGAGAGGGCGGATGGTCGATAAAACGGCTGCATCGGCTGATCGTAACGAGCGCCACTTATCGGCAGAGTTCCGCGCGGGGCGTAAAGGGGGCGACCGAGGAGACCGCGGTCCGGCAAACTCCGCGGCGTCTCACCGCCGAGATGCTAAGAGATTCGGTGCTGGCGGTAAGTGGGAGGTTGCGTGAATGCGGTGGAGGACCGCCGATCTGGCCGGAGCTTGCGGCGGATGTGCGCAACGCAAACCCCGCCTTGCTCGATGACAACAAGGAGAAGACGAAAGGCTGGTATCCCTCGCCGAAAGAGAAGGCGGATGTCCGGTCAATCTACCTTATTCAAAAGCGAACCGTGCCCGTGCCGTTGATGGCCACGTTTGATTTGCCGGATAACGCAGTTTCGTGCGCGCGTCGCGGATCGTCGACCGTCGCGCCCCAGGCGCTTACTCTCTTGAATAGCGACTTTACCACGGACGCCGCGAAGGCATTTGCGCAACGCGTGGAGCGCGAGGCTGGGGGTGATTCGTCGAAGCAGGTGGAGCGGGTGTTTGCGCTCGCGCTGCAGCGCATGCCGGATGCCGAAGAAAAGGCGTCGTGCGTAGAGTTCCGCGATAAGCGCAGTCTCACGGAGTTGTGCCGGGCGGTGATGAACTTGAATGAGTTCATCTACGTGGATTGAGCCGGTCGCGGTGGTCAAGGAGGGAAGCGGCTAACGTCGTGCCATAGCTCGCCTGAGCTGTGATCTGATGCACTCCGCTTCGCGGTGTGTGGAGCACAGCTTTGGAAAGCTATGCCACCAATGATTGCCGCTTCGCCGAATTTTTTGGACACATTCCGGCGAGCCCCTGGCACTCGGCTTGCCGCTCCGCGGTGTCTCGCGCTGCTTACTTCGCCGCGTGCGACTTCTTGTAGTGCTCCGCCAGGACGTCGGCTCCGAAGTCGTGATCGAAGTCACGCCACACGCTGTGCGGGTGATTCGCGCCGTTTTGCACGTTGTCGTATTCGACGACAAAGTTGCCGGCTTGCACACGGTAATAGTGCGGTTGGCCGAGTTCGAAGCCGCCGGCCCATGCGAAGTGCAGTTTATCTAGACCGGCTTTCTCGATCTTGCTCCAATCCTCTGCAGCGACGTCCGGGCGGCAACGGAAGAGGTAAACCTTCACCAGCTCCACGAGCTTCTTCTGCTGATCCGCATTCAGCCCGGAGTAGGGGAGGCCTTCCGCCTTGGTGTCGTTGCGACCAGGGACGTTGAGGATGTCTTTCGGAGCTTCCTTCAGAATCACCGCCTTGGACTTTTGCTCGTCATTGAGCGACTTCACGAGCGCCCGTCCGAGGTCTTCTTCGTGACCCAGAACGCGGGTGCCCTTCTTCGGGCCTTCCTGCACAACGCCAGGATTGCTGCCGTAAAAGGATGGTGTCATCGACGGCGCAGCGTCGCCCGCGATGGTGTAGTTGAACGATTGGTGGTGTCCTTCCCAACGCCAGCCCCACGGTTCTTTGCCGCCGGGCGTGCCGAAGATGGAGACATAGTATTTCTCCGGGTCGCGCTTGCCCGTCGTGTCCTTCTCCATTTCGCGCAGCACATTTTCGAGCCCCTGGATGATCTCGGCCTTTTGGTAGCCGTCGTCGCTGAGGCCGGTCTTCAACAGCGCTTTCGCGAGCGCGCGCTGCTCCTCGGTCATGGACTTGATCGGAAGGCCTTTTCGATCGCGGGGAATGAAGTGCCAATTGAGTCGCTCGCTCTTGGCCTCGGATTCGAAGGCGAACGATGCCTCCGTCTTTTGCTCCGGCTTCAACGAAGCGAGGAGGGCGTTTGCGGCTTTTGCCATGTCGGCCGAGGCGTCGTGGGCGAATGCAGGAACGGCGAAAGTCGCGATCGAAGCGAGGAGCAGGGAGCGAGTCATGGATGAGCGTGTAGCGAACGATTTACTGGTGGCGAGGCAGTTCCTTTGAAGAAAAGGCCCTCCTCTTTTGAGACAGGATTTTCGGGATGAGGTGGATTTACAGGATTCTTGGATGGGGAGCCGTCGTTATTTCGGCTGGCTGGGTTGATTCGCGGTGTATTTCCACTGCTCGTCGAAGAAGCCGGCTTGCAGGATTTTGCCGGGCCAGTCGGGACCGGGAGGAGTGTCGAGGTCAACGATCGCCCAATCGGGTAGCTTCGGCGTTTGCTGGCTGTTGGTGCCCATCGAGCTTTCGCGCATCGTTACACCGCTGTTCAGCACGACATAGCGCGCGGGGTTTAGCGGATTGCGGAACATGAGAATCGGCGCAGTCTTGGCGGCGTCGTAGGTTTGGCCACCGAAGACGAGTTTCTCTT
>CBHXZU010000162.1:0-9948 GCA_966125105.1 uncultured Prosthecobacter sp. | reverse complement strand
TGGCGATTCCAACGCGTGAAGCCGTTTGATTACTCCCGCGCGAGCGCAGCCGGCTCAGCGGCCCTCTGCAAGGCGGCTCGCGAGACGGGCGGGCAATCCGCTTTCGAGGATGCGCTGTTGCGCGCCGTGAATGTCATACTCGATGCGGCGAAGTTCCACGATTCGGTCAGCGACGTGATAGATCGCGTACGAGGCGCGCCAGTCCCCATCGCGCGGCTGGCCGACACTGCCGACATTAAGGAAATACTTGCGGCCCGTTTCGATCGTAACCGTCTGCCATCCATCGAGCGACCGCACCTGCGTGTCGCGGACATAAGCGCGCGGCACGTGCGTGTGACCGAAGAAACAGAGCTGCGTGTGCTGGTAACTGAAGCTCGCGCCGGCATCCAATTGGTTCAGCACGTAGCCCCACTTATGCGGAGTATCGAGCGTCGCGTGAACGATCGTGAAGTCGCGCACCTGGCGCACAAACTTCAATCCCGCGAGCCACGCCAGGTCGTCTTGCGTCACGTGTGCGCGGGTAAAATCGATTCCTTCGTTCGCGAGCGGCGAAACGTTGTTCGGATTAATGTCGAGGCAGGCGAGTTCGTCGTGATTTCCCTTCACGACCGGGCAATTCAATCCACGGACAATGTCGAGGCACTCCTTGGGGCTGGCGTTGTAGCCGACGATGTCGCCGAGACAGATATGGTGCGTGCAGTGGTGTGCCTGCGCATCGGCCAACACAGCCTGCAGGGCCTCGAGATTTGAGTGAATGTCTCCAAAAATGGCAAAACGCATCGAATTATTCAGCCGGGAGGCGGTCCTCGGGAGGTATATAGACCCGCTTTTCTTTGGGAATGTCTAATTTTCGTTCGAGCTGCTGCAGCCGAACGAGCAATCCCGGCAGCCATTCGTTCTGACTCTCATTATAAAGCGCGAGGAGTCTTTCGTACGCCACCCGGTCGTTCTTCCCACAGTCGGCAAACATATAGACCGCGAACCGGCGGGTGTAATCGAGACGGCCCGGACGTTTGGAAGCTTCCTCAAATGCCACCGCGGCTCGGCAGGGGTCATTGAACTTATCCCGGTAAAGGGTGCCAAGCCGATCGTAGAGAACCCAGCTGTCCGGCATGTTTTGGATGCCCTGAAGGAGGTAATCTTCCCCGATCTTGTAAAACTCCATCATTCGGCGCGAGCGCTCCTCGTCCGTGTTCGCGACGGTGTCCCCCCCCTTATTGCGCGCATTCTCCACATACGCAGCCCCGTTCCACGCCATGTGCCAGGATGCCACATCCCAGAAGAGTTCGCGCCGCGGTTGGAGGGCGGTGCAGACATCGAAATAGAGCTTCATGCGCCCGTATTGGACGTCCTGCCAGGCGCCATGGGCGCGGATCCACATGAGGTCGGCCACGGCGGCGCGCAAGCCGCCGAGCACCGCAAGGAATCCGGTCTGACCCGCCTGCTGGCGAAGGGACGCAGTCGGCTTGTAGCCCCCGAGGCGTTCCGCCTGCATTTTGGTCGCTTGCTTCTCTTCGATGGGGAGCTTGATCACCCCCCAAATGATGAGCGCCAGGATGCCGAGGATGCGCCCTTTCATAGCTCCCGCCACGCGAAGAAGAGGTAACCGACGAGGAGGTAGACGGCGACGTAGCCAATGCCCAAACCAGCGATGCTGGCAAAGATGGCAGGGTCCACTTTGGTGCCGACCGCGATGTCATCCACCACATTGAAAAGCTGCATGTCGGGGAAGAAGACCGTGAGCGCCTTGAGAAACCAAAGCGAGCCGGCATCCGGGCTGAGGCCCACGGAAACCGGATCCTGCCAGACGCTGCGCGCGATCGGAATGAGGTGACCGATCAGGATCGCGACGAACGAGGTCACCACCGTGAACAGCCACGAAGTGGCGAAGCACGAGATCATCAGCGTGAGCGTGGCGCAGACAATCGCCCGCAGCAGGAGCACGCCCACGCCACCGAGGAGGGTCGGCGTGAAGGTGCCGGCCTTTAGCTTGGCGATTTCCAGCTCCGCGCGATCGGCCGCGTAATTCAGGTGCATCGCATCGATCTCCCTCCCCTGCCAAAACCAGAGGACGCCGGAGAAAACGACGCTCATCAAGACGACGGCGACCGTCAGGATCAGCGTAACGCCCACGAGTTTCCCAAAGAGGTATTCGAACCGGGCCACCGGCTTCGCGAGGATCGTGTATAGCGTGCGATCCTCCATGTCCTTCGGCAGAAGCATCGCCGTGGAAAGCACGGCGAGCAACATCGTGAAGACCGAGATCGCGCCGAGAGACACATCCATCACCGTCTGCAGCTGGCCCTTGAAGCTCAGTGTCGCAAGCGTGAGCGACCCGCCGATGAGGATGAGCGCAAAGACGACCATGAAATAGAACACCTTTTGCCGCACGAGATCGCGGAAGGTGTTCCCTGCGATCGCGAACGCGCGACCGAAGGAAAATAATTTGTGGGCGGCGGCGCGGGAAACGGCGCTCACCTGCTGGGCGGAATCGCTCATGGCTTGGAAGTAACGTCGAGGAAGTAGCGCTCGAGATTCTGCTGCGGCTTGTGCTCGCCGACGATACGGGCGCTGCTGTTGCTGCCGGCGATAACTTCGCGGACCTTTTGCAACAGTTCAGGCGTCGCGTTTTCGAGCACGAGCTCGGTTTGATTCTCGATCGAAATCAGATCACTCAGCGCGCCCTCCCGGACGAGATGACCTCCGCTCATGATGCCGATGCGATCACAGATCTCCTGCACCTGGCTGAGGAGATGCGAGCAGAGGAGCACGGTAATGCCGCGCTTTTTAAATTGAAGGATGAGATCGCGAATCTGGTGCGAGCCCGCGGGGTCGACGCCTGCGGTCGGTTCATCGAGCACCAGCAGCCGCGGCTCCTGGATCAGCGCCTGCGCGAGGCCGATACGCTGGAGCATGCCTTTCGAATAGCCGCCGACTCGTCGGTTCGCGGCATCCTCGAGACCGACGAGCGCGAGCAATTCCTTTGCGCGCTCTTCAAGCGGACGACCGCGAAGTCCGCAGAGCTTGCCGTAGAAATGCAGCGTCTCTTTTCCCGTGAGGAACTTGTAGAAGTAGGGATTCTCCGGGAGGAAACCGACGGCTTCGCGACTTTCAACGTCCCGGCTGTCGCGAGCGAAAATAAAGGTGCGTCCGGAAGTCGGCGTGACGAGTCCAAGCACGATTTTCATTGTCGTGCTTTTGCCGGAGCCATTGGGCCCAAGCAGGCCATAGACCTGGCCGGCCTCCACACTGAGCGAGAGGTCGTTCACGGCGACGATCTTGCCGCGGTTGAGCACGGATGGATTCGTGAACTCCTTCGTCAGGTGATCGATCTGAATGGCGGGTGTGTTCATGCCGGGAGTTGGCGCGAGAAGTAGCGGATCAAGGGTGTCACGCAAGTGAGCGCGCGCATGTTATCGATTTGTTATCACCGGGTTCGGGTGGGGTGACAACCGCTACGCCTGCTTCAGCCATTCCACGCACTGCGTGGCATAGTAAGTGATGATCAAATCCGCGCCGGCGCGCTTGAAGGCCATCATTTGTTCGAGGACGGCGGGTTTTTCGTCGATCCAGCCATTCGCGGCGGCAGCCTTCAGCATCGCATACTCCCCACTTACACTGTAGACGGCGGTCGGCAGGCCGAAGCGCTCTTTGATGCGCCAGACGAGGTCGAGATACGGAAGGCCGGGCTTCACCATCACGAGATCGGCGCCCTCGGCGACATCCAGTTCCACTTCACGCAGGGCTTCAAGAGCATTGGCGGCGTCCATTTGGTAGCCGCGGCGATCGCCGGCGCTTGGGGCGCTTTCCGCGGCATCGCGGAAAGGGCCGTAGAAAGCAGAGGCAAACTTTGCGGCGTAACTCATCAGAATCGTGGATTGGAATCCGGCTGCATCGAGACCGGCGCGGATGGCGCCAATGCGGCCGTCCATCATGTCGCTCGGCGCAACCACATCGGCGCCAGCGCGAGCGTGCGAGACGGCGGTGGCGACCAATAATTCGACCGATGGATCATTGTGCACGTCCGGGACGCCATCGTGAAAATCAGTGATGCCGCAATGCCCGTGGCTCATGTATTCGCAAAGGCAGACATCGGTGATCACGATGAGCTTCGGGAGCTCACGCTTCAGCCGACGAACCGCGCGCTGCACCACGCCTTCTTCCGAGTAGGCCTGGGTCGCGCGTTCGTCTTTGTGCGCGGGAATGCCGAAAAGAATAACCGCGCGCACCCCTGCGGCATGGGCGACCTGCGCTTCAGCGAGCAATTCCTTTTCATCCAGCTGGAATACCCCAGGCATCGACGCGACCGGCACGCGGCCTTGCACCTTCTCGGAGACGAAAAGCGGCAGGATGAAGTCGTCCGCGGTGAGCGTGTTCTCGCGCACCAATCCCCGGAGTTGCGGGGTGGCGCGAAGGCGGCGCGGGCGACGAAGCAGGTTCATATTGCGGAAATGACAGGCGGAAGGGGCTCCGCGCCAAGCGAAATTGTCTTTCGGTCCATGCGGTTCGCTCGTTTCTTCCCCGCCTCGTGTCCAAGCAAGCCGCCGCCAAAATCACCTTTGCCCAGCACGCGGCATCCTTTGTCGGCGGCGCGCTGCTGAAGGTTCTGACGCTCACGCTGCGGGTGAAATGGAAAGATGAGGCCGGCTTTTACGATCCACGCCGGCGCGCTCCGCTGATCCTTTGCATCTGGCACAATCGGCTGCTCGGCGGGGTGCTCGGGGACCATAAAGCAGGGAAGCGGCGTCCGGTTCCGATCAGCGTGCTGACCAGCGCCAGCAAGGATGGCGGCTGGCTCGCGGCGATCGCCCGGCGCTTTCGCATGGGCGCAGTGCGCGGGTCGAGTTCACGGCGTGGAGCGGCGGCGCTGCTGGAATTGACGCGTCAACTGGGAGAAGGCGGCGATATCGCGGTGACGCCAGATGGACCGCGTGGGCCGAACTACAAAATCGCTCCAGGGCTGATCTATCTCGCGCAGCGCACCGGCACCCGCATCGTGCCGGTGGATATTCAAATCAGCCACTTTTGGAAGATCGGGAAGAAGTGGGATGCGCTCTGGATTCCCAAACCCTTTGCGAAAGTGACACTGACTTATCGCCCGCCACTCGAAGTGCCACAGGATGCAACCGATCTCGAGGCCGAAGCCGCGCGACTGGATGCCGCGATGGGGGCAAAGTAGCGCTTCAATCTTGCCAGTCCCGCGCAGCGCCGCCACTGCTTTCGCATGACGCTCATCGACGGCAAAGCCATTGCCAAAAAGATCACGGAAGAGACACGGACTGCAGTCGCCGAACTCAAGGCCGGCGGCATTACTCCCGGACTCGCGGTGGTGATCGTTGGCGACGATCCCGCGTCGCATGCCTACGTCCGTAGCAAGGAGAAGACGGCAGCCGATCTTGGCATGCACAGCGTAAAGATCGAGCTGCCGAAGGAGACGACGCAGGAAGAGCTGCTGGGCGTGGTGCAAAAGCTGAATGCCGATCCAGCGATCCACGGCATTCTCGTGCAGTCGCCGCCGCCGAAGCACATCGACGAGCGCGCGATCGTCGAGGCGCTCGACCCGCGCAAAGACGTGGACGGCTTCCATCCCGTAAATGTGGCGAAAGTCGCGATGGGTGATTCCGATACCTTCGTGCCGTGCACTCCTTTGGGCTGCCAGCGTTTGCTCATCGAAACCGGCATCGAAACGTCGGGCGCAAATGTTGTTGTGCTCGGACGCTCGATGATCGTCGGAAAACCGATGGCGCTGCTTTTGATGAACAAGGGCAAGGGAGGCGATGCCACGGTGACGGTCGCGCACTCCCGCACCAAGAACCTCGCCGAAGTTTGCCGCGGCGCGGACATCCTTATCGCGGCGATCGGCCAACCGGAGTTTGTCAAAGCCGACATGGTGAAAGACGGGGCAGTGGTGATCGACGTGGGCATCAATCGCGTGAGCGACCCGACTTCGCCGAAAGGCTCGAAGCTCGTGGGCGACGTGGCGTTTGCCGAAGTCTCGCCAAAGTGCCGTGCCATTACTCCGGTGCCAGGTGGCGTCGGACCGATGACGATCGCCATGCTCATGCATAACACGGTCCTGGCGGCTCGCCGGATCGGGCGGTGAGCAAGACACGCCAAGCGATTTGGAGTCTCACGCTGGGAACTGCAGCGTGGGGGCTCAGCTTTCCCACCGCAAAGGCGGTGATGCAGGCGCAGGCGCAACTCGTGCCGGGATTGCCGGAATGGTTTCACGCCGCGTTCGTGCTCTTCAATCGCATGGCGCTCTCGGTCGTGGTGATGCTGCTGATCCTCCGCGGCAGCATGGGAAGGCTCACGCGACTGGAGTTTCGACAAGGATTGGAGCTTGGGCTGTTTGGCGGTGTGGGAATGCTGCTGCAGACGGATGCGCAGAATTACATTCCGGCGAGCACGTCGGCATTCTTCACGCAATTCACGTCGGTGTTCGTGCCGATCGTCGTGGCGATTCGGATGCGAAAGCTTCCATCGCCGGTGGTGATTGCGGCGTGCGCGCTGGTGATGGCGGGATGCGGGGTGCTGAGTGGCGTGAGCCTTGGATCGATCGGGCTCGGTCGCGGCGAATGGGAGACGATTCTGGGCGCGCTGCTTTTCACGGGACAGATCCTGTGCCTGGAGCGCCCGAGGTTCGCGCCGAATGACGCGTTCCGCGTCGCCACCGTGATGTTCGCGGTGAAAGGCGCGGTGCTGCTGCCGCTGGTGATTGCGGGCGGCGGAACTCGTGGCTTCGCGATCTACGGCAATGGGCCGATCATGGCGTTGGCCCTTCTGCTCGCCTTGGCTTGCACGGTCTACGGGTACTTGATGATGACCAAGTGGCAGCCGTCAGTGACCGCGACGCAGGCGGGAATCATCTACGCGACGGAGCCGGTGTTTGCGTCGGTTTGGGCGCTGTTTTTGCCGGGCATCTTTTCGGTCTTCGTCGGGGTGAACTACGCCAATGAAACGGTGCATTGGCAGCTACTCGCGGGCGGCGCGCTGATTCTCGCCGCGAACGCGCTCCTGATTCTGCGCCCAGACAAGCCGGCACACGGAGACCCGGCACCGATTGCGTAGCGGTCAGGTGCGCTCCACCAGCGCGTTTGCAAATTGGCAAAAAAGTGGTCATCCTGAGGGAGCTTCAAGCGACTGAAGGACCCCGAGCCATTCACGCGGAATTCCTTAACCGGAAGCTTTCATTGGCAGAACTTCAAGCGAGGCCAGGTTCTCGAGATGTGTTCCCGGCGATGAATGTTTCGCGAGTGGCTCGGGGTCCTTCAGTCGCTTGAAGCTCCCTCAGGATGACGGGCTTTTCCTGCCCGGGATTTGAAAACGGATGTGAATGATCGTCGGGAAGACCCCTTGCCTCGGCGACGCGGAAAGCCACAACGGCAGCATGCTCACGACCCGCCGGACCTTTCTCTCCACGACGGCTTTCGCGATCGGCGCGGTTTCACTTTCCCGCGCGGCGGGATCGGAACGCATTCGCATCGCGCAAATCGGCACGACCCACTCGCATGCAGCGGGCAAGATGCAGTCGGTGCGTTCTCTGCCGGAAACTTACGAAGTCGTCGGCATCGCGGAGACGGACGAAAAGCGCCGTTCTGCAGCGGCGAAGAACAAAGCGTTCGAAGGACTTTCGTGGAAAACCGAGGAGGAGTTGTTCAGCGACGCGAGCGTGAAGGCCATTGTCGTGGAGCGGAACCTCGATGAGTCAGCGCAGACCGCGCTACGCGCCATCCGCGCAGGCAAGCACGTGCATCTGGATAAGCCGGGCGCGGCGACTCACTCGCTTTTCAAAACCATGCGCGAAGAGGCCGAGCAGAAGGGCGTGACGGTGCAGATGGGCTACATGCTGCGCTACAACCCGGCATTCGAACTCCTCTTTCGCGCCCAACGTGAAGGCTGGCTGGGCGAGATCATGGAGATCGACGCCAGCATGGGAAAGCTCCTTCCGGATGGAGCGCGGCCAACGCTCGGCGACTTCCCAGGCGGCGGCATGTTCGAGTTGGCCTGCCACATAATCGACGCCGTGGTGACACTGCTCGGGAAGCCCCAAGCCGTGCACGCCTTTGGCAAAACCACTCGCGCGCCCGCGGACACGTGGACGGATAATCAGCTCGCCGTGCTCGAGTATGCGAAAGCGACGGCGACCGTGCGGTGCAACCACGCCGATCCGTTCGGGGGACCACGCCGGAGATTCTACGTCGCTGGAACGAAGGGCTGCATGGAGATCGAACCGCTGGAGTCGGGGAAAGCGAAGCTCTACCTCAGCGAAGCGCGAGAGGGTTATGCGAAGGGAGCGCAAGAGATCGCGCTCAAGGTCTCCGGGGATCGCTACGCAGACGAGTTCCGCGATTTGGCCAAGGTCATCCGCGGAGAGAAGGATCTCGCATGGAACGCCTCGCACGACATCGCCGTGCACGAAACCGCCCTCCGCGCCGCAGGGGCATGGAAGGAATAAGCATTCTCGCAGCCAGGAGGCGCTAAATCTGGCGAATTGGTTGACTGGCGGCAGGAAGTTTCCGCGTTTTACGAAGACGCTACTTCTGCAGCCGTGCATCGAGCCACCGGTCCACGACATCAGTTCCGGCGGGTAATTTCAGGTTGAGGGCACCCGCGTCTTCCAGCGAGCGCATGATTTTGAAGATCGTCTCCATTTTCGTCTCGGGGTGCGGTCGGAGATAGATCGGATCGGAGGCGCCCACTGCAATAGCAGCTTTGGAAACTTCCAACTGCTTTTCCCAAGGCCGTTCGGCGCCATTCAAGATATAAACCGGCTCCCCATTGCGGATCCCGATATCAAGAATGACGTGAACGGATGCCGAGGCGGTTAGGGACGCTGCGGCGAGGACGATCGCAACGAGGAGGCTTCGCATCAGGCAACAATGCAGCAGCCGTCGCCCTTTCGCAAGCCGACCAACCACAGGACTCCGCACGTAGTTTGCGCGGAATCCTGTAATCCTAAAATCCCGTAAATCCTGTCTCCCTGCCTGTGCGCCTTGCAGGAAGATTGGCAGGATTACCGCAAAAACGCTTCGTGCAGACCGCCGTCGACAGTGATGACCTGGCCGGTCGTCTTGCTGAGACGATTGCTGATCAGCAGGAAATACGCTTCAGCCTGATCGGCCGGGGTGATCGGCGTCTTGGTCAATGTGCGGTCCGCGTAGAATTGCGCGAGCTTGCTCACGAGCGATTCCGTCGCTTCGTCGTCCTTGTAAGGAATGTTGTATTTCGCGAGCGAGCCGATGACGCGGTCCCGCGGGAACATCGCACTGCCTTGCACGACGGTCGCCGGGGCGACGCCGTTGACCCGGACGAGCGGCGAAAGCTCGATCGAAAGTTCGCGCACGAGGTGATTCGCGGCGGCTTTCGAGCAGTCGTACGCCACGCTGCCCTTCTTCGCGACGACCGCATTGGCGCTCGTGGTGAGCACCAGCGTTCCGCGCAGGCCCTGGTCTTTCCAGGTCTTCGCGGCTTCGTCGCCGACGATATAGCTGCCGGTGACGTTCACGCCGAAGGTAAACGCCCACTTGTCGTCGGGAATGTGTCCGCTCGTGTCGCTGGGCCAGAAGACGCCCGCGGTCACTGCGATGTGATCGAAGCCGCCGTAGGCCAGCGCGACCTGGTCCAGCATGGCGCGGACGCTGGCGCGATCGGTGATGTTTGCGGCGAGACCGATCGACGGCCCGCAGCCGCTGAGGCCAGTTCCGGCAACGCCGATGCCCTGTCCGAGCTTGGCGGTGAGCTCATCGGCAGTGACCTGCGCGGTCTCGGCCTTAAGGTCGACGCACACGATGTGCGCGCCTTCCTTGCTGAGCCGATGCGCGGTTTCCTTGCCGATGCCGCTGCCGGCGCCGACGACCACCACGACCTGACGCGCGAGTTCTTTCTCGGCAGGCATGCGCTTCAGCTTCGCTTCCTCGAGCAGCCAGTATTCGATGTCGAAAGCTT
>CBHXZU010000161.1:0-9975 GCA_966125105.1 uncultured Prosthecobacter sp. | reverse complement strand
TGAGGGACGGCTGCGCTCCCCTGAGGGACGGCTGCACTCCTCTGAGGGACGGCTGCACTCCTCTGAGGGACGGCTGCGCTGCTCTGAGGGGCGGCTGCACTCCTCTGAGGGGCGGCTGCACTCCTCTGAGGGACGGCTGCGCTCCTCTGAGGGACGGCTGCGCTCCCCTGAGGGACGGCTGCACTCCTCTGAGGGACGGCTGCACTTCTCTGAGAGACGGCTGCACTTCTCTGAGAGACGGCTGATTTGGATGCCTCCGCGAAACGCGCGTGCGCTGCGCTATATAAAGTGGGCGCCGTAGATTGTGAGAAGTCGCCGCCTGCGGGGCGGCTACACCTTCATCCAACGCTGCGCGCGATTTGCCCGCAAGATCGTCTCACAAAGCTTCACCTCTTCGTGCCCGTCATCGACCGTCGCGAAAAGTTTCTCCGTCTTCCCTCCCGACGCGATGTATTCGTAAACGCACCGATAATGCATTTTGTGCGAATCCGGGAATCCCTCCGCGTGCCCGCCCGGATAGTCGGTAAAATGCGCGATGTCTTCGAGGAATCCCGGCGTCGAGCGATGGCGCACTTCGTTCGGCACATCGCGACGGCCAATATGCAGCACGTTCGGATCCTCGAGATCCCACCGAGCGCTGCCTTCCGTCCCGTAGATGGCGATGAAGAGGCTGCACTTCCGCCCCGCCGCCACTTGAGAAATCGAGCAGTTGGCGTGGACGCGATCAGCGAAGCCATGCGACGCCTTCTGATACTGCAGCAGCACGGTGGCGAAATCCTCCGTGTCCACCACGTAGCTGATCATGTCCTTCGGATTCGCCTTCGCGAATGTCTGCACTTCGCCCTTTGGCCGGAGCCGCTTCTTGTGAAAGGTCTCGAGCGTGGCGAAGAGGCTGTCCACCTTCGCGCCGAGGATGAAAGAAACGGCATCCATCCAGTGCGTGCCAATGTCGCCGACCGCCCGTAATTTGCCGCCCTCGCTCGCGAGCAGCCGCCAATTGTAGTCCGTCTCCTTCAGCAGCCAGTCCTGGAAGAAGTGCCCCTGCACGTGAATGATTTTCCCGAGATCTCCGCGCTGCACCATCTTCCGCATCTGCAGCACCGCCGGCACAAAGCGGCAGTTGTAATTCACCGCGATCACCTGCTTCGACTTCGCGGCCGCTTTCACCAGCGTGCTCGTCTCCTTCGTCGTCATGCCCAGCGGCTTTTCGCAAACAATGTGCTTCCCAGCCTTGAGTGCCGCGAGCGATTGCTCCACGTGCACCTTGTTCGGTGAGGTGATGTGCACCACGTCGATGTTCGGCGACTCGAGCATCGCCTTGTAATTGTAGTCCCCGTAAACCTCCGGGACTCCCCACTTATCCGCCAACTCCGTGGCGCTCTTGGTCGACCCGCAAATCGCCGTGACCTGAACCCCAAGTCGCTTCAACGCTTCCAGGTGAACGGGACCAATAAAGCCGGTGCCAATCAGGCCGGCGCGCATGTGCGAGAGATTCATGTCGAGTGGGAAAAGGGGCGGGCTTATCTCGCAAATGACTCTTGGGAGCAAGAAAGCAAAGTGGCAGAGCCGGGCTGGCTCTCCCATTTTCCTGGCCTTTCGCCATGCCCTACCGCTCCATTATTATCTCGTCAGCAGCAGCAGCGTCCGCCGCCCATCTGGCCAGCGGACCAACGCAGTCGGTTGATCCTTCAGCATCCCCAGCATGGTTTCGTCGTCGATGCGCTCCATCCTGGGCGGCGCGATCGCCACGTGCGTGTCGGCTGTTGGCGCCTGGGGACCACTGGGCGGCATCGACACCGCCTCCTTCGGCTTGAACCGTTGCTCCGCTATCGGCCGCATGCTTATCCACGCGCCAACCGCGATGACCGCAGCCGTTGTTGCCACCGCGATCCTGCGCCGGGCACGTCGCCGCGCTTCTCGCGCCGACTCCACCATCCGGACCACCTCCACCGAGGAAAGCAACGATTCGCCGGAATCCGGCGCAAAGACGTCCTCGAGCAGTTCGCGATGATCGTCGTCCTTCAGTTTCATAGTTCGTCCTTCCGTAAAGTGCTCGTCATTGCGTTGCGGAGCTTCGTCCGAATCCTGGCGAGCCGCCCCTCGATGCCGCGTGCGGTGGTTGTGAAATGAGCGGCGATCGTCTCGAGCGATTCGTGAGCGTAATAACGGCGATCGATGATCTCACGCTCATCCGCCGCCAGCCCCGCGAGCGCACCGTCCAGCGCGGCGAGCAATCGTGAATCTTCCATCGTTCCCTCGTCGCGTGCCATTCCAAACCGCAGCCAATTCGCAAACCGCGCCAGCACCCGTCGATACCGTCCTCCCACGCGCCGCAGATCGATCGCCGCCGAGCGCATCGCGCAAGCGATCCACTTCCACAGCGCCGCCTCGTCCGCGAGTTGCGGCACGCCCTTGAAGATCCGCAAATAAGTGGCCTGCGCGATCTCGAGGGCGAAGGCATCATCCCCGGCAGCCAGCGCAAAGCAGTAGCGCTGGAGCCGTGGATTCCACTCCGCGTGCAGAAATCGAAAAGCGCCCGCGTTTCCCTGTCGCAGGGCCGCAGACAGCCGCGAAACATTGGCGAAACCAAATTTTTCCTCCTCCGCGATGCGGCATGAGGCAGTGCCAGACGGAAGTTCCACGGGCGCTACGCTGGTGGCGGTGGAAAGAAATGCGCTGGAGTTCGTGGCTCGCACGCGAACCGAGGATTAGTTCGGTTTTGGCGCCGTGTTCATCCGGCGGTCAAGCTCCCGTCGTGCCTCTCGAAGCGCAGCCTCCGTCTCTTCCAATTGCTTCGTCAATTTTGCGCGTTCCTCCATCTCTGCCTGCATCCGCACCTTCGCTTCGATCAACTCCTGCCGCGCATTGTTATTGCGCGCCTGTTCCTGCGCCGCCGCCGTGACGTTCTTCTGCAGCGCCTCCAGGTATTGCCCCACCATCTCGTGCACCTTGGGTTCGCCGGTCACTACCAGCACGTTCGTGCGATCGTGAAAGGCAATCTTCGCGCTTTGGGAGGAGATGATGTCCGCCTTCAAAACCTCGTACAGCGTCTTCTCGATTTCCTTGAGATCCGTCGATCCAATGATGCCGCCCAAGCCATAGACCCGCACATTGCTCGCGATCGCGCTCATTCCCGGCATCCCTCCGAAACCCACGACGGCGGGCGCTGGCGCCGCCTTGATTTCGGGCGCGAGTCCAGCCTGAGGGGCGGCGTCGGCAGAAAGGCCAATGATTGGAGCCGGCTCGGGCAGAACTGTCCTCGGCGGAGCTGCCATGGGAGGAGCAATTCTCGACTCAGGAGCCCAATCGAGTCTGCCGTAGCCGCCTGCGGTGCGCGCCCGTGTTGCAAAGATGCGGAAGCCGATTGGCTTGCCATCGCTCCCCTCGATGACTTCCTGATCGCATCCCGCGCTCGCTGCGACCAGCCGCAGGGCGTCCGGACCATTCACGTTGCGAAGGGTGAGGTCTGGGACCGGGGCGGAACGCACATCGGCCGCAAGCACGATGTTGAGTTCACCCGTGATCCCCGACTTGTTCAGCGCATCGTTCAATTGCTCCACCGCGTTGAGCATCGGCCCGCTGTGAATGCGTATCGACGGGAGGATGGGAGACGCGACGACCTGCTCTGCAAGAGGCGGCGCGGTATTGGGCGCGGAAGTCGCTTGAGTGGCTTTCCCTTCCTGCGCCGACGTGGTGAATGGGACGCCGCAAATTGCGAGAGCGGCCAGGTGGAGGCGGGTGAGTTTCATAAGGATCGGTGCTCGCGGCGATGCCGCTCACTTCGAAAGACGACGCTCGCTCCCGAAACCCACGGAAATTATTTCGGCCGCCGCCGCGTCGGCGTGTCCCGGTGCGATGGACGGGAAGCCCAACAAAATGCCAACTCTGCGACAAAGCGCCCAACACCACACCAGCTCGGCATTGTGATTTTCTGAAGCTGAGGTGGGATTCGTTACCGCGGCGGGCCGAAGGCCCAAAAACATACCAGCCCAGGCCAGAGCGAGGGACGAGCGTCGGCCTGGGTAACCCAGCCGAACGGCCAGAGCCCCGCAGGTGGCGAGACAACAACCTCGCTCTCGGAAAAGTCCTTCAGCACTCGCTAAAGACCAGGGACGCGCCGGATTTCTCCGACGCGCCCTTCCACACGACTACACGCTGAGCGAATTCGCGGCGAAGCGCGGCGCCCCTTCGGAGATGTTGAGCTCCGAGCTCGATCCCCGTTTGCGCCGGCTGCGCCAGTTCAGAAATCCACTCACACAAAGAATCTCCGGCGTAAGCCTGCCGATAGACCACGGAGCCGAGGCGAGGGTGAGTCAAAGGATGCGCTGCATTTGTCGATGCGCATCCTGCGGTGAACGGACCCGGCGAGACTTCCCCCGGGGGGCAATTCTTCGTCGGCTCCCTTGCTGAAATGAAAGGCGCCGCGCGCAGTTTGAAACTTGCGCGGCCGTCAAAACGGAGTTGCGATACTCCCGCGCCGGCAAAGTGCGTGCCGGTGACAGCCCACCGACTACATGAGCACCGCGCAAAAGATCCTGGAGGAACTGCGACCCCTCGGCAGCGACGGCTACAAGCGGATCCTCTTTAACCACGGCGTGAAGGAGCCCTGCTTCGGAGTGAAGATCTCCGAACTCAAAGTCATCCAGAAACGGATCAAAAAGGACTACCAACTCGCCCTCGATCTCTACGATACCGGGAACTACGACGCCATGTACCTCGCCGGCCTCATCGCCGACGACGCCCGGATGACGAAAAAGGATCTCAATCGCTGGGTGCGCGTGGATAATTGCGGCACGACGGTCCCGTGGGTGGCTGCGGGAAGTCCGCACGGCTGGGAGATCGGAAATGAATGGATCGATTCCGATAACGTAACCATCGCGGCCGCCGGCTGGGCCACCTTGGGCAGCGTTGTCTCGGTCACGCCCGACGAGAAACTCGACCTGGCCGCCCTGAAAAAGCTGCTGAGGCGCGTCGAACGAGAAATCAAAAAGGCGCCGGACGATGTCCGCTACCAGATGAATGGATTTGTCATCGCCGTCGGCGGCTACGTCGCTCCGCTCACGGACCTCGCCATCGAAACCGGCGAATGTATTGGCGAAGTCAAAGTGGACCCCGGCAACACCGCGTGTGAGACCCCGTATTCGCCCGACTACATTCGAAAGATGCAGCAGCGCGGAAATATCGGGAAGAAGCGCAAGTCGGCGAAGTGCTGAGTTGGAAACAGAACGGTAGCAGCCCATGAAGAGACCTCACTCGACCCGAGCCGTCCGCTGGCCCACCGGACGTCAATTTGCCCTCCTGTTTTCGCTGATCACCGCAGTGATCTTCACGGTGCAGAATCTCGAGCACATGCAATTCCTTCGCGAGGCCGCCAGCGTGAAAGCGGCCCCTGTGAGCTACGACTGGAACACCGGCCAATTTGTCGGCCTCCTCTTTTGGACGTTGCCAGTTTGGGTCTACGTCATCGCCATCACGGGCTCCCGCCCAACCGCGCGAACCCCTCTTGCCTGGACCTGTTTCCTCGCCAACGTCGTCCTGCTCGCCACGTGGGGGACCGGAATGGTCACCGCCTATCGAGTCGCCAATGGCCACTGAGAGGTTAGCGCGAAGCGCCAAGCATAGTGGCGTAGGCTACCTACCGTGCTCGGGGAGGGGTCGCCGGCGTGGAACGTGCCGATCCCCGGAAATTTCTCTGCCATGCGGGGCCGAATGCCCACCTGGAGCATCTGCAAAAAGTAATTTCCGCTCCCCAAGCGCGCCTGCGGAAAGGAGCGCGGGACTTCGTCCCGTGGGGCGGGATCGATGGCGCGGAGCTAGCCCGCCTCCAAATCTCAAGCAATCTATCCTCAGCGTCAAAAGACACCCGCTTTCGCGCTGTATGATCCGTGGAATCCTCTCACCCGCGGGTATGCGAGTGCGTCACCCTTCGCGCGCCCCAGCATCCCCGCCGCATGCCGCCTTAACCCCCACTGAATCCGACGGTCCCTCCACTGGAATCGCCGGCACCCCCACTGAAACCGCCGGAACCCCCACTGGAACCGCCGGAACCCCCACTGGAATCGCCGGCACCCCCACTGGATCGCCTGCACGCCGACTGCACGACCTGTGCACGCTTCGTGCACCACGCCGGAGGCCCATTCTTTCCATGTGGATGTTCGACGTTGGACCTGAAAACCGCGATTGCATTCGCGGACAATGTCTTTGAGGGCCGAAGGCCCGACTGCATACCAGCCCAGTGCAACGCACCACCGCCATTAAGTTAAGGCAGAAAGTTGGGTGATAAAGTAGGTCATCCTGATGGAGCTTCAAGCGACCGAAGGACCCCGCTCCACTCGCGAAAAGGGGATTTAATTTCAAAGGTCTTCTCCGGGTAACGTTGTCCACCGGAACTGGCTCGGGGTCCTTCACTGCGCAGCTCGTTCCTCACGACATCGTCCAGCTGACCCACTTTTTTAACGTCTCGATCTCGCTTAACTTAATGGCAGTGAGTCGCCGCCCTGGCCCGACGCTCGGTGTGCCAAAAAAATCCGGCGAACTTCGGGAGACACTTGTCCTCTTTGATCCTCCCGAGTGCCGCAACATGGCAGGGTCGAAAAACGGATTTCACGTTGAAACTTGCCGGCGCCTATGTGGCCCGGATGGGCGAACTCAAACCTCATGCCGCTTGGTTCCCGGCTTCGCCGGGTCGGGTTACCCGATCACCCACCGCTGCCCCCGCCGCCGTGCCCCGTCCTCCAGCCGGAGCCGCGCATCCTCCAGCACCTCGTCATCCAGCGAAGTCGGCGCGAGCACGCTCACGTCCCGCCCCCAGCTGTTCACCCATCGGACCAGCTCCGGCACCACCGCCACCCGCATCACCAGGTCCAGCGTCCCATCTTCATTCTCGATCATCTCCTGCGAGGCATGCCACAGCCGCTCGATTACCAGTGGAATCGCCCGCTTTCGAAAACGCAGATGCACCGTCACCTCCTTCCCGCCGCGCGTGATGCCAAAGCTCTTCGCCAGCTCCTTGCGCAAGTTAAACTTCACCTCCGGCTCGAAGCGCGTCTCTGTTCCCGTCACCTCCGACATCCTCCCGAGCGCAAACGTGCGAATGTCATCCCGCGCCGGATCCCAGGCGAAGAGATACCACGCATATTCCCAGCACAGGAGATGCAAAGGCTGCACGCGTCGCGCCTCTGGTTCCGCCGGCCCGAGCGCGCCATTCGATAAAACCCCACTCTTCTTCGCGCCGCGCTCGCCACGTCCGCCGCGCCCACCGAGGTTAACTTTTTGCGTCTGCCCTTCCAGCACCTCACGCCGTTTCGAAAGCGATGCATAGCCGAAGCAAAGCTCCCTTCGCTCCAGCACCGCCGCCAGCACCATGTCGAAGACATCCTGTTCCACCGGCGCCTGGAATCCGCCGGCCTTGAACGTCACCCGCTCGCGCATGCATTTCAATTGCTCCGGCGCCATCGAGGCGCCGACCGTCTTCAATTTGCGCATGATCCCCGGCATCTTTTTCTGCTGCGGCAACCCGCCCCAGGCTTCGAACGACTGCACCGACATCCACAACGCAAGATATTCACCCCGCGTGAACTCATCCCCGGGAAGCGCCTTCACCTCCTCGGTGAAACCATACCCGCCCCGCGCGTCGATGTGGTCCACCGGCAACCCCTCCGCCAGGCGCAGGTATTTGATGTCCTCGCGAATCGTCTTTTCCGACACGCGGTAATCCGCCCCCAATTCATGCGGCCCCTTGAACCGAAGCTCCGGATTCCGCCGTGCCTTATAATATTCCACCGCGAAGAGCTCCCGCAATTCCCGCCGCCGCTCGGATTGCCGCGCCGTCCCGCCACCGTTCACCGCGCTCACCCGCCCGCCCGGACACGTCTTCCAAATCGGACGGGCTTTGGCCTTCGCGTTTCCTGTAGCAGGAGAAGTTGGCTCGGCGTCAGCAATCGCGGGGAGTTGGGGTTCGGACATGGGAGTCGGACAAACAGCAAGATCGGTTCCCATCCGCAATCCCCCCCGACTAAAATGACCTTCCGCAAGCACGCCCGCGCCAAGTGATCTCCTCAATCTCTCTTCTGTGAAAGAGAATCCCGCTTGCGCCAAGGAGGGGGCGCCTTTCCAGGCGCCCGCGCGAACGGACAAAACGACAGAAACGCCGAAGCCGCAAAAATGGAAGGACCCCACTTCACAAGTTGCGGAGAACTTATCGAGGAAGCACGAGCCGCGGCGGTTTTCTCGAGTTTCACGCTTGTCTTCGCCCAGACCGGTCGCTGAGTTTGGGCCTTAGCCCGCCACCCATGAGCTTCCGAATGCAACGCGAATTGGGAACATTTAGAACAGTGTGCGCTACTGGGTTCACGGCGCTTCTGTTTCTGACCGCGGTAGTTTGGCCATTGTACTTCATCATCTTTGTCGGGCGTGCCGGCGATTCAGCGCGATTTCCGCCAATGGCGCTGAGCCTCCTTTTCTTCGTTGTGACGCTTGCTTGCGTCCCGGAGTGGACAGCGACTTCCGGCGCATCAAGCGCGGTTTTGGCGCGCAGAACTCTGACATTCTCAAAAGTGCTTCTTGCTACAGGGGCAATTCTAATCACGGCCATGGGAAACGGGGCTAACAAACGCGCTGCAGCAGACAGTCATGAGCGCCGCACTTTGGAGTATGGATCACACAGCGAGTTCATGCCTGCTGCTGATCTCAAACGTCCGGCCAGCGATCACTTTCCTAGAACTATGCCACAACGACTCTCATACGAGGATTCGTGTCGCGCGCTGCAGCGACAGCAGATTATGGAGGACGGCGATATTCCGCCGTTGCCGCAACAACCGCCACGTTACGATGACGAGGGTCCGCTAGGCGTTAACTTCTTTCGAACGGAACTCGCAGATTCAACGCTCGAACACCTCAGCTTGCCGCGCACCTTTTTCGGGCGTTCCGAGATTCGCGACGTTTCTTTCCGAGAGACGGACTTATCCGAGTCTACAGCCAACTGGAACGACTTCATCAACGTCGACTTTAGCTCGGCCGATCTTTCTCGGTGCGATCTTCGTTCTTCAGTATTCGATGGCGTTCGATTCACTTCCGCGTCCCTGCGGCAAGCAGACCTCCGGCACTCCAACTTTATGAACTGCGATTTTAGCGGTGCCGATTTGACTGGCGCTAAGCTGACGAGAGAGACCGCTTCATCAATTTCCCTTTCAGCCGAGCAGCAGCGCGCTATCGACGTGCAGGAAGACGATGGAGAGGAGCCAGGCGGAGGCTAGATGCAATCGAAATGGCCGAACACATCGCTGTGCTCTGACGCCTACACCGTCGGAGGTTGGAGTGCTTGGCGCGCTCACTTGCGCTGTAAGCGCGGGTGAGCTTTGGCCGTTAGCCTATGAGCAACGAAATGATCATGTGGGGCGTCCTCCCGTTGGTTGTCGGTGCAGCCACACTCGTCACGTCATTTGTTGCCGTATTTCGTCGACCAAGCGCCGGTCAGATTATGATCTCGGTGGGATTGCTTGCCGCGATCGGATGGGCCGCGTGGATCCTGAAGCGGATCATGGAGGGCGCCTGGCCTACTTATTTCCCGCATCTTGTAATTGGCTGGTCCATTCCGATTGCCATTGGACAACTGCTCCTCTCGCGACGTTCGCATAGTGGATAACCCGGCACTCCACCTGGCAGCGGGCAGCCGCGTGGTCTGCCTTCCGTTGAAACATTTCTCGCTGCCCGCTGCAGGTGAGCTTATGCGTTGAGCGCGCAAATCGTGAAGGTAAGAAAACTACTTGGGTATGGTTCCGCAATCGGCCTCGCGGTTTGCGCGTTCTGGTGGCACCGCGATACTACCAACCCGTATAAGGCAGATGGCCTGCAAGTGCGCTGGGCCTATAGCGAAGAGCCCTCCGCAGTGCCGACCCTTGATGTTTGGGTGGACCACGACGGTAGGAGCATCGAACCCGATATTCAGTTTGGTGGCATTATCGATCCGAGCCTTCG